>JAAYDS010000408.1 GCA_012729155.1 Chloroflexota bacterium
GAGTTCAAGGCTGTCTGGGCCGATCTGCACCTTCACACGGTTGCCTCGGCGTGTGCCGAGATCGAGATGATACCGCCGCTCATCGCCAAAAAGGCCCACGAGCTGGGGCTGGGCTTGCTGGCCGTGACCGACCATCATACCGTCGACAATGTGGTGGCGGTGCAGCGGGCCGCTGCCGAGTATGATATTCGGGTGCTGCCTGGCATGGAGGTGCAGACGCGCGAAGAGGCGCATATCGTGTGCTTGTTCGCTGATATGGAGCGCGCCCTGGCCTGGCAAGAGCGGGTGTATGCCCATCTGCCCGACGAGCGCAACCCTGAAGAGGTGTTTGGCGCGCAGTATGTGGTCGACGAGACCGGCGACTATGTGCAAAGCAACGAGCGGCTGCTGCAAACCTCGCTCACGTTGAGCGTGGATGAGGTGGTGCAGGGGGTGCGGGCGTTGGGGGGGCTGCCCATCGCCGCCCATGTCGATCGCCCCTCGTTCAGCCTGCTGGCGAGCCTGGGGTTCATACCGCCGGCGCTGCCATTGGCCGCCATCGAGGTCTCGCACCGCTGCAACGTTGAGCGACTGCTGCAACAGCACAGCGGGCTCAGTGCCTGGCCCATGGTGCGGGGTGGCGATGCGCACCGGCTGGAGGAGATGAGGCGCAGCTTGCGTCTGCAGGTCAAAGCGCGCATATTAGATGAGTTGGCAATGGCGCTGGCAGGGGCGCAGGGACGCAGCGCCGTAATGGCGTGACGATGCGTGGTCAACCGAATACCACTCTGTGGGAGGATCGCAACGTGCTGGTAGATCAAGGAAACAAGGTGGCCGAGCAGGAACTCGACCTGGCTCCCCTCGATGAAATGCTCGACGAGTTCGCCGAGGAGCATGGGGCGCTCATCCCCATCATGCAGCGCACGCAGGGCATCTATGGCTACCTGCCGCAGGCTGCACTGAGGCGCATCTCTGAGCGCACAGGCGCGCCGCTGAGCCAGCTCTATGGCGTGGCGACGTTCTATGCCCAGTTCTCGCTCAAGCCCAAGGGGCGCCATACGGTAGACCTGTGCGATGGCACCGCCTGCCATGTTCGCGGCATGCCGCAGATCGTCACCGCCCTCGAGAACGATCTTGGTGTCAAGGCCGGCGATACGACCGAGGACGGCCGCGTGACGCTCCAGGTGGTGTTCTGTCTGGGCTCGTGCGCGCTGGCGCCTGTGGCTGTGATCGATGGGCAGATCGTTGGGCGTCTGTCGCCGCAAAAGGCCGTGCAGCTGGTGCGAAAGCTGGACTAGATTGCGCGAGCTGTCGCAGCATATCCTCGATCTCTTGCAGAATGGCCTCGAGGCCGGGGCGACCCGCCTCGAACTCGACATCGATGATGACGAGCAGGCCAACCTGTTGACGATCAGGGTCTGCGACAATGGCCGGGGCATGTCTCCCGAGACCGTCAAGGCGGTCACAGATCCGTTCTTTACCACGCGAACAACAAGGCACGTGGGCCTGGGCCTGCCGTTGCTCAAAGCAGCAGCCGAACGGTGTGGTGGTGGTTTGACCATCGCCTCGACGCCGGGGAAGGGCACCGAGGTCACCGCTACCCTGGTGCGCGATCATATTGATCGGGCTCCGCTGGGCGATATGGCGGTCACTCTGATGGGCGTGTTGCTCTCAGAACACGAGTGCGACCTGGTATATCGACACCGTCAGGGGGGCGAGGTTTTTGAGTTGGATACGGCCGAGCTGCGCGAGGCGCTGGATGGGGTGCCCCTCAGCCACCCGCAGGTGCGGCCGTGGGTGCAAGCGTACATTCGAGAAGGACTGGACGGGCTCAATGGCGCCGGCGCATAGGCCGGAGCGGCCCTGAGAAGGCTGGCAAGGAGTAATCAAATGCCAAAGGTCAAGTCTCTGGACGAACTGCGCAAACTGCGCGATCAGGTCAAGGATGACATCTCGACGCGCATCGAGACCGGCACCACCATCATCGTGGGCATGGGCACCTGCGGCATCGCCGCTGGCGCTCGCGAGACGATGCACGCCATCATGCAAGAGCTCGAAAGCCGCCAGATCAATGCGCACGTGCGCACGGTGGGCTGCATCGGCATGTGCTCGCGTGAGCCCCTGGTCGATATCGAGCAGGCCGGCAAGCCACGCGTCACCTATGGCAACGTCTATCCCGACATGGTCCCGCGCCTGATCGAAGAGCATCTCAAGAATGGACACGTCGTCGACGAGTGGGTCGTGGGCCGTAAGACCACCGACGACATCGGCCTGTAAGGCTGCCAGCAGAGCGGCTGATACTAACACCGTCCAGGAGGACAGATCATGTCGGAACCGATCTACCGTGCAGACGTACTGGTCTGCGCAGGCACGAGCTGCGAGTCGTCTGGTGCGCGCTCGGTGCTGGCTGCCTTGACCGAAGAGCTGGCCAAGACGGGGCTCGATCAAGAAGTGCGCATCATCGAGACGGGTTGCCGTGGCTTTTGCTCCATGGGCCCGGTGATGATCATCTACCCCGAAGGCGTCTTTTACTGCCAGGTCAAGGCTGACGATGTCCCCGAGATCGTCGAAGAGACGCTGCTCAAAGGCCGCATCGTGCAACGTCTGGTCTTTACCGAGACCGAGAGCCAGATGACGGTGCCCTATTACGAGGACATCCCCTTTTATCAGAAGCAGCAACGCGTCACCCTGCACAACTGCGGCGTGATCGACCCCACCAACATCGACGAATACATCGCGCGTGGCGGCTATGAGGCGCTGGGCAAGGCCCTTGGTGAGATGTCTCCGCAGCAGGTGATCGACGAGGTCAAAACCTCAGGCCTGCGCGGCCGTGGTGGCGCCGGCTTTTTGACGGGCCTAAAGTGGGAGTTCACCGCCAAGGCCGCTGGCAACCCCAAGTATGTGGTGTGCAACGCTGACGAGGGTGACCCCGGCGCGTTCATGGATCGCTCGCTGATCGAGGGAGACCCGCACACGCTGCTCGAGGGCATGGCCATCTGCGGCTATGCGGTGGGCGCTTCAGACGGCTATGTCTATTGCCGTGCTGAATACCCGCTGGCCATCAAGCACCTCAAGATCGCCATCGAGCAGGCCGAAGCATATGGCCTGTTGGGAGACAACGTCTTTGGCACCGACTTTTCGTTCCACGTGCACATCAAAGAGGGTGCTGGCGCCTTTGTCTGTGGTGAAGAGACGGCGCTGTTGGCCTCTATCGAGGGTCGCCGTGGCGAGCCGCGGCCGCGCCCGCCCTTCCCGGCGGTGTCGGGCCTGTGGGCCAAGCCGACCAACCTCAACAACGTCAAGAGCTATGCCAACGTGCCGCAGATCATCCTGCGGGGGGCCGAGTGGTTCTCCAAGATCGGCGCCGAGCGCAGCCCTGGCACGGCCATCTTTGCGCTGACGGGCAAGGTGCTGCACACCGGCCTGATCGAAGTGCCCATGGGCATCACCCTGCGCGAGATCATCTATGATATCGGTGGCGGCGTCGAGGGCGGCAAAAAGTTCAAGGCTGTGCAGACCGGTGGCCCGCTGGGCGGCTGCCTGCCCGAAGAGCAGCTCGATCTCAAGGTGGACTTTGACTCGCTGCGCCAGGCCGGCGCGGTGATGGGCTCGGGCGGTATGATCGTCGTCGACGAGGATACCTGCATGGTCGAGTTCAGCAAGTACTTTCTCACCTTTGCCACGGCCGAATCTTGTGGCAAGTGCGTACCCTGCCGCATGGGCGGCCGGCGCATGCTCGAGTTGCTGACCAAGATCACCGAGGGCAAAGGTACGCTCGAAGATATCGACGAGATCGACTCTATCGCGGCAGGCATGGCCGCCGGGTCGCTCTGCTCGCTGGGCCAGCTGACCCCGGGGCCCATCTTGAGCACCTTGCGCTACTTCCGAGACGAGTTTGTGGCCCACGTAACCGAGGGCCGCTGCCCGGCCAAGCAGTGCACGGCCCTGGTGCAGTACTATGTGAACCCCGAGACATGCAAGGGCTGCGGCATCTGCGCGCGCAACTGCCCGGTGAACGTCATCGAGGGGGGCCGCCGTCAGATCCACATCATCAACCAGGATGGGTGCATCAAGTGCGGCACCTGCCTCGAGGTTTGCCCGTTCGACTCGATCCTCAAGGTGTCGGGCGAGACGGTTGAGGTGCCCACGGAGCTGATCCCCATCGGCACCTGGGCCAAGTAGGCCGAGTTCAGTCTAGCACTGGCCCCATCGCTCGCGCTCTGGCGCTGGGCGCTGGGGCCAGTGTCGTTCAGAAACACCGCCGCTGGAGTTTGCCATGCCACTCAAGACCCCCCAGACCATTGTCGAGGCGGCCTGCGCCGCCAGTAGCGCCAAGGCGCGCCTGTCAACCTCCAAAACACTCGTGCTGGGCTTTCTTGCCGGCGCTTACATTGCGTTGGGCGGCGTTGTGGCCATGATCATTGGCAAGGACAACCCCGGCCTGGCCGCCACCAACCCTGGCCTGGCCAAGTTGGTGTTCGCGGCCGTGTTCCCAGTGGGCATCATGATGGTGGTCATCGATGGCGCCGAGCTGTTCACAGGCAACACGGGCATCATGTTGCCCGGCTGTCTATCACGGCGTACGCCCTGGCGCGCCATGCTGCGAAACTGGGGGCTGGTGTATCTGGGCAACCTGATAGGCTCGGTGTTTGTGGCGGTGGCGTTGGCTTACGGATCAGGGCTCATTCGTGGGGGCACGGTGGGCGAGGCGGCAGCAGCCATCGCCGAATCCAAGGTCAACCTGGGCTGGGGGCCGCTCATCCTGAGGGCCATCGGCTGCAACTGGCTGGTGCTGCTGGGCATCTGGATCGCCATGGCGGCTGACGACGTGATCGGCAAGGTGTGGGGGCTCTGGTTTCCCATCATGGCCTTTGTGGCCATCGGTTTCGAGCACTCGGTGGCCAACATGTTCTTTATTCCGCTGGGCATGCTCAACGGCGCCGACGTCACCGTGGGCCAATTCTTGTGGAACAACCTCTTGCCGGTGACGCTGGGCAACATTCTAGGCGGTTCAGGGCTGGTGGGCGCCCTCTACTGGTGGGTGTATGCTGATCGGTGCACACCCGACGCGGGTAAGGCCGACTAGGGCGCGATCTGCACCCACCCGAGCCGCACTGTCTGCCCATGGGCCACGGCCTGCAGCGCATAGCGCCCCGTCGGCGCATCGGCTGCGATGGTCAGTGGCGCCGCCATGCGGGCGATGTGACCGGCAGGCACGCCAGCGCCTAGCCCGTCGAGCTGCGTCAAGGCCACTATCCTGCCTCGACGTATCAGCGCTACCTCAATCGCCTCGGCGCCCTGCGTGTAGACCAACAGCTCGCCCGTCTCGCCTGGCGCCAATGAGCGTCGAGCCTCGTGTCGCAACCCCATCGGATAGAGGCTATAGCCCAACACCCTAACGCCGCCCAACGTGACGTCGCATCGCACCTCTGCATCAAAGGCCTCGATGGGCAGTGGCTCCGACGGAGCCTTCAGGGGCAGCCTGGTCAGGTCGATGGCATTGCCTGCGGCCTGGCCGTTGTGCATCACGGGTAGACGCTGCCCCGTGGCGTCGTCATACAGGCCCACGCGCAGTGTCAGCTCGCCAGGCGGTGTGCCCGGCTGCACCAGCACGCCATGGTTGTCGCGCACTAGCTCGCCGGGCGCCCAGGCGGTGGTGGGGCGGCCGCCACCGGCCGGCTCGGCATCGTGCTGGCCCACAATGTGGCCGTCGGCGTCGACCAGGTGAACGAACACCTTGAGCCGCGCGCTCACCGGCCGCAGAGCCCGCCAGAACAGCGTCACCTGAGCCACGTCGCTGGCGGCCAACTGCGGTGTAAGCACTGTATAGCCCTCGAGGGCGATATCGTCGCCCAGCCGCCACTCGGTGGCCACCTCGGGCGCTGCCGGAGCCTCGTGTGCGCTGCTATATACGGCCAGGCGCACGTTACCATGCCAGCTATCGCGCGCCTTGTAGGCGTGCGCGGCCAGATAGCCCTCGACGATGCCCTCGGGATCGCTCTCATCGGTGGCCCATAGAATGGCATAGATGCGTTCGTGGCGAGCCAGGATGTCTGCCAGCGCCGCCTCGGTGGCTGCACGATCGGCCGGGCGCGTCTCTGGGAGAGGATAGATCGGCAGGGCATCATCGTGGTGATAGTACGCCACTGTCTCAACCTGCGCCGGCGCATTGACGAGCAGGGCATCGCCAGGGCGGGCGGCGGCCTGGATATAGGTCACTATGCCGCGATAGTCGTCACGGACAAAGGCCGGGTCGGCATAGAGCCCGTGCAACGAGATCGCCAGGGGCGTTAGCACCGCCAGCAGCGTCAGCGCGAGCGTCGCGGTAGCTGCTGATCTTCCGAGCCAGCGCCTTGCCGCCGCAGAGATGGCCATAACACCGCGCGCCAACAACAGCAGGTAGGCCGGGGTGGCCAGCAACAGGAACTTGGGGTTGTACATGGGCCGCTGTAACGAGGCGGCGTACATCAGCCCTACAGGCACGCCCGCATAGAGCGCGATGGCCACCACGGGGTGCCAGCGCAGCCGCGAGCCGGCCGCGCCAGCGGCGGGCAGACTCAGCCCGACGGCAGCCAGCGCCGCCAACGCCACCCCCACCGCAAGCGTCCAGGGGCGTGTGTGCACGGTGATGCCCAGCGGCAGCGCCTGAGCTAACCGCAATACCAGCTCGCCAAAGGAGAACGGAGCGCTGATGCTGGGCCAGTGGCGGATGGTGTGCCAGGCAAAGGCCAGCCAGGGCGCATACAGCGCCAGGATGAGGCCCTGCGTCAGCGCCCAACGGCCGAGCGCACGCCAAGGCCAGCGGTGTGGCTCGCGCCGCAGCCATAGCCAGGCCACAAAGGCGAGGTTGTGGGCCAGCAGCAGCGCTACGGCGTAATAGTGCGAGTAGAGCGTAGCCAACATAGCCAGCCCGTAGAGCAGCAGACGGCGCCATGGCAGAGCTGGCTCGGCGTCGTCTGCCGGCAGTACACGTGTGAGGGCCAGCATGGCGGCAAGGCCAAACAGAGTCACCTGCGCATACATGCGCGCTTCTTGGGCGTAATAGATGGCAAAGGGCGACACGGCCGCCAGCAGCCCCACCAGCAGCGCCGTGATGCCCCCAAACCAGCGCCGCGCCAGTCGCATGGTGAGCCCAACGGTGGTCACGCTCATCAGCGCCGACAGGCCGCGCAGGGCAAACTCGCTCGTGCCTGCCAGCCGCACCCATAGCGAGAGCAACCAGTAGTAGAGCGGAGGGTGGATGTCGTCTGAGGCGTTGCGGGCGATGGTGGCCAGGTCTCGCAGGGCCAGCGCCGCGGCGGTGCCCTCGTCATTCCAGAGGCTCTGGGCGTCGAGCCGGTAGAGGCGCAGGCCCGCTGCCAGCGCCAAAATCGCCAAGACGGCCACCCAGGGCGCCAGCGGCCGCCAGGCCATGCGCCTCACGATGCCACCCGCCGGCGCCGACAAACCCAGCCTGCCAACGCCAACGCCAGCAGTGCCGCTGCCAGCCACCACGGCCAGCGTGCCGGCTCGCCGTAGACGATGATGCCATCGAGTAGCACGGGGCCACCTGCGGCCTCTAGCGTGACGCTGTGCAGCCCTCGCCGTGCCAAACGCAGCACGCGCTGGACCGTGATGGTGGTATCGGGGACGATCTCACTGCGGCCCAGGCGCTGCTCGCGGCCGTCGACGCGTACGATGAGGTGCTCGGCAGAGGCCGCGTCGCCCAGCTTGAGGCTGAGGCCAGCGCCCTCATAGGTAAAGGCCGCCTGGGCGCCCTGCTCGAGGCGCGCCATGCCACCCAGCACGGCTCCGTCATCTGCCAGCAGCGCCCACTCGCCGCCATAGCGCACGGCATGGTGGTCTTCCTGGTGAAAGCCTCGCGCCAACACAGGCGGCTGGCCGCCATACGCCTTGATAGCCGCATACACGGGCAACGTGGTCCAGTCGGGCTCGACCATGCGGAAATAGTACCAGGCCTGGTCGCGCTCGCTCTCGTCGGGGCGTCGCCAGAACCAGTAGTTCATCGTGCCCATCCAGGGCCATTCGCGCGCGGCGCGTTCATAGGCCTGCACGGCGTATTGCGCCTGCTGCGCCTCTGACACGCGCCCATAAGGTGCCGCACCCTGCCAATCCTCCGGCAGCGCGCTCCAGCCCACCTCGGTGGCCCAGATGGGCACCGTTGCGTCGCCGTGGCGCACCATGATCTCGCGTAAGAGCTGCACCCGCGCAAAGTTCGACCGGTCGCGGCTGACACGCTGGTCGGTGGGGCCCGTCCAGAGGCCATAGACCATGGCGCCCATCACGTCAAAGGTGCCCTGCGCGCCCGCGCGATACATCGCCTCCAGGTAGATCAAGTCGCTGATGTTGCGCGGGCCGTACTCCCAGGGGGTCTCTTCGGTGGTCTGCGCCAGGCCGGCGGCGATGATGATACAGTCGGGATCGGCGGTCTTGGCACGACTGTAGGCGGTCTGCAACAGGGCCACATAGCCGGCCGGATCGGCAGGTTGGTCGCCCCATTCGGGATAGATGTTGGGCTCGTTCCAGATCTGATAGTATCGGATGCGCCCACGATAGCGCTCTACCACGGCGGCCACAAAGTCGCCATAGTCGTCGAGATCATCGGGTGGGGCCAGCGACCAGCCCTCGGCGTTGCCCACCGCACGAGACCAGGCCGGTGGGTTGTCGAGACGCGCGATGATCTCGAGGTCGTGCTGCTCGGCCAGGGCCACGATGGTGTCGTACTTTTCCCAGGCGTCGCGGTCCCAGCGGTGATCCCAAAAGTCCCCCTTGGCGGCGATCTCGATGTCTTCCCAGGGGAACTGCTGGCGGATCCAGGTGATGCCGGCGGCACGGATCATGCTCATGGCGCGGTCGACCTGGGCAGGGTCAGCCTCTTGCTCAAAAAAGGTGTTGATGCCCAGGGGCGGCAGGCCCACGTGGCGCACAGGGGCGTAGGGCGCCGTCTCGGGCGGGGCGTTGGTCAACCTCAAGAGGGCCAGAGCACCGGTGCCCTTGAGCTGTTCGATCAAGGCCTGCTCGCCGGTCCAGCTCTCCATCTGGCGGCGCAGCGGCTGCCAGCCAACCAACAGCAACAGCGCCAGCGTGGCCAGCGCCAAAAGGACGATCTGCAGCCAGGTTCTCTTCATGCCTCACCTCGCCGGTGAGACGCCGCAGCAAGGGAGCGGGTTCCGTCGGGCGTGCACACGGACCTAGTAGCGGCGGCGCGTCGTTTTGCGCGGGGCTGTGGGCTCACGGTAGCTGGCGACATTGAGCTCGATGAGGGTGCAAACGTGCGCGTCGAGCAGGCGGCTACGCAGTCGCTCGTCCAGGCCCTCCCAGTTGTCGGTCGACACGGTGAACACGGTGGGCAGGCCGCTGATGTAGCGGTGGTTGAGGATCTGAAACAGCTTCTCGGCGGCCCAGGGGGTGGTGTTCTGCGCGCCAAGATCATCGAGCACCAGCAAGCTGGCGCGCTGTAGCGCCTTGAAGCGCCGGTCGTACGAGGCAGGCGTGCCTGGCTGAAAGGTGGCGCGTAGATAGTCGAGCAGGTCAGCCACTACCACGAACATGACGGGCAGGCCGCTCTGCGAAACGCGGTTGGCGATGGCCGCGGCCAGGTGTGTTTTCCCGGCGCCATAGCTGCCGCGCAGCAGCAGCCAGTTGACGGGTGATTCAGCAAAGGACATGGCCGCCGACCGCGCCGCACTCAGCGC
>JAAYDS010000409.1 GCA_012729155.1 Chloroflexota bacterium
ACCCACTGGCGCGCCGTGGCGCCCATCGCCCACGACTATACCCTCTTTGTGCACCTGCTGGGGCCCGATGGCGCCCTGCTCTCGCAGGCCGACGGCCAGCCGCTGGGCGGCCGCTACCCCATGACCGACTGGCTCCGCGGCCAGACGGTGCGTGATCACCGCACGTTGCCCCTTCCGCCCGAGCTGCCTGCAGGCGACTATACCGCGACCATCGGCCTCTACCGCCTCGACACCCTCGAGCGCCTGCCCGGCGTCGATGCCGCCGGCCGGCCCCTGCCCGAGGCCGAGCTGCGCCTGCCCCTGAAGGTGGCTGCCCCATGAGCCCGTCCGACCGCGACGCTGCGGGCCCTCTGGCGCTGGCGCGCGCCCACCGGCGCGTGCTGTGGCTGGCGCTGGCCCTCGTGGCCCTGCTGGGCGTGGCCAACAGCGTCATCTCGCCGCTGTTTGAGCCCCCCGACGAGCTGCAGCACTACCAGTATGTGCACCACCTGGTGGCTGAGCGCGCCTTGCCCGTGCAAGCCAGCGACGGCCCCCGCTCGCAGGCCCATCAGCCGCCGCTCTATTACGCACTGGGGGCGCTGCTGGTGGCCCCGCTCGACGACCCCGCCACGCCGCCCGTCTCGAACCCCTTCTGGGGCTATGAGGCCGGTCAGCCTGGCAACGACAACAAACGTCAGTGGCTGCCCCGCGAGCAAGACGCCTGGCCCTGGCGCGGCACGGCGCGGGCGGTCCATCTGCTGCGGTTGGGCTCGGTGGCCATGCTGCTGGGCGCCACGTGGGCCATGGCGCAGGTGGGCCGCGCCGTCTGGCCGCGGCACCCCCTGCGCGTGGCTGCTATGCTGGGCGTGGGCGCGCTCAACCCCATGTACCTGTACATCGGCGGCGCCGTCACCAACGATGCGCTGATGGCCCTCTGGGGGGCCTTGCTGCTCTATCTGGCGTTGCGCGCCAGACAGCGCCACTGGCCCTGGCCGTTGACGCTGGGCATCGGCGCACTGTGGGGGTTGGCGCTGCTCACCAAGATCAGCGCTCTGGCCCTGGCGCCCATCTGGGCGCTGGCGCTGGTGTCGAGCGCACGCTGTCTGCGCTCGCGGCGGCTGCTGTTGACGCGTGGCGTCGCCGTGGGCGCACTGGCGCTGGCGCTCTGCGCGCCCTGGTATCTGCGCAACGTCGCCCTCTACGGCGAGCCGTTCGGCATGGCCATCAATCTGGCGGTGTGGGGCGCACGCAGCCCGCAACAGCTTGGCCTGGCGCGCCTCTGGGCCGACGCGCGCTTTGCCTTTACCAACTTTTGGGGGCGCTTTGGCTATGGGCAGGTGCCCATGCCCGCCTGGTTCTATGGCCTGTATGCCGCACTGACCACGCTGGCGGGCCTGGGCGGCCTCGCCTGGCTGGGGCGCGGTGGCTGGCGGCGGCTGTCGCCCGAGCGGCGCGACCTCTGGGCCATGCTGTTGGCCGGTGCGGCGGGCCTGGTGCTGGCCATGGTCTACTATCTGCTGCGCAGCACCACCGGCGGCAATGGGCGCTATCTCTTTCCTGCCATGCCGGCCATCGCCGCGCTGCTGGTGGCGGGGTGGGGCGGGCTCATCGATGCTGCCCCCCGCTCGCGCCCGAGCGGGGCCTCGGGCTGGCGCTATGCTGCGCTGACGGCCCTGCTGGCGGCCGTGGCGATCTACACATCAGGGCGCCTGGCCCACATCTATGCGCCGCCGCCGCGCATTGCGCTGGCCGCGCTCGCTGGCGCGCAACGGGTCGAGGTGGTCTATCCTGGGCTGGGGACGCTGCTGGGCTATGCCGTGCCGCCGGCTGGCGCCAGCGCCGGTCAGCCTCTGCCGGTGACGCTCTACTGGCGCGCCGATGCCGACGTCGCAGCCGACCACCGCCTGTTCGTGCAGTTGGTGGCCGCCGACGGGGCCCGTGTGGCTGGCCGCGATACCCACCCTGGCCTGGGCAACTATCCCACCGGCCTGTGGCGGCCCGGAGAGCTGCTGGCCGACACCATACCCGTGCCGCTGCCCCCCGAGGCCGACGCCCTGGCGCCCACAGGCCTGCGCCTCGATGTGGGCCTGTGGGACGCCGCGGGCCAGCACCTGCTGCGCACCGCCGATGGCCAGACCACCGTAGCGCTGGGCAGGGTGCGGCTGGGCGTGCGCGAGCCGCCGCCGCAGGCGGGCGTAGCGGCGTATACCCTGGGCGGGCTGGTAGAGCTGCAGCCCGCGCCGCCGTTGCCGCCCCGGGCCGCCCCCGGCCAGGCGCTGACTGTGACGCTCACCTGGCGCGCCCTGGCCGCCCCCGCCGGTGACTATGCCGTGCTGCTGCATCTGCTCAACGATGCCGACGCCCTGGTGGCCGCCTACGACGGCCCGCCGCAGGGCGGGGCCTATCCCACTGCGCTCTGGCAGCCCGGCGATGTGGTGGTCGATGAGCACACGCTGGTTCTGCCCGCCGCGCTGCCCCCTGGTCGCTACCGCCTCGTCACCGGCTGGTACCGCGCCGACACGCTCGAGCGTCTGCCCGTGATGGCCGCCGGGCAGCCCGTCGAGGCTGGCCTCATCTCGCTGGGCGCCTTTGCAGTGACGCCCTAATCGCCGCGGTCGGGCCCGTCGCCCGCCACCACCGTCAGTGCGCCCAGGGCCGCGCGGTCGTCGCTCGCCGTCGGGTCGAGCACGCGCAGGCGGTGCCCGTCGGCCAGCGAATAGAGGCCCACGTAGAGCTGCGCTGGCCCGGCGGGCGCCTCGGGGCTCACCAGCAGCATGCGGCTATCTACCAGCCGCTCGCCCGCGCCCCAAAAGTCGGTGGGATAGTCGCCGCCCAGCGGCGGGCCATCGCCCTGGCCGATGAGCGTGCCATCGGCCGCCACCAGATGGGCGAACACCTGATAGTCTTGGCCCAGCGATGCGGCGCTCCAGTAGAGCGTCAGCGGCACGGCCCCCCCGGGCGCCACAGACGAGGCGGGCAGGTCATAGCCCAGCAGCAGCACGCCCTGGTCAAACGGCGTAGCGAGGGCGTGTTGAGGGCTGGCCGAGGTCTCGCCGGGCCCCTCGACCTTGAGGCGTTGCAGCGTTACCTGCTCCACCGGGTTGCCCTGAGCATCGACGCGCGGCAAGGGCTTCATGGTGGCATAGTCGTACAGGCCCGTCACCAGTGTGGCCGCCACCGGCGCGGCGGCGCCCGCCTGCACGCGCAGCGCATAGCGGTCGCGATACACCTCGCCGGGCTGCCAGCGGCTGGTGGGGTGCTTGCCCATGCCG
>JAAYDS010000410.1 GCA_012729155.1 Chloroflexota bacterium
CCCGCTCCCACGCGCGCATTATACACACAACCTGGTCGACGAAAAAGCAAACTCTGCCAGCCACAAAGCAGCGTATATCGCCAGAAAGGCCCCCTTCCATGACAGTGGTCGTGCGCGGCACGCCATTTGCCGTGGCGGCCGCCGTGCGGGTATCCTGCGGGCCACAGACAGCACGAGGGAGCAGGGACATGCGCGGACTCGAGGGCAAGGGCGTTCTGATCACCGGCGCCACACGGGGCATCGGGCTGGCCACGGCGGTGCGCTTTTTGCAGGAGGGCGCCCGCGTGTTTATCTGCGCGCGCAACGCCGACGACGTGGCGCGCACGGTCGCCGAGCTGTCGGGCCAGGGCGTGGCCCACGGCCAGGCGTGCGACGTCTCGCAGCCCAGAGACGTGGCGGCGCTGGTTGCGGCTGCCGAGGCTGCGCTGGGCGGTGTCGACATCCTCATCAACAACGCCGGCATCGCCTGGCAAGAGCCCTTTCTCGACATCCCGCTCGAGCACTGGGATGCGACCATGGCCATCAACCTGCGCGGCATGTTCATGGTGGCGCAGGCCGTGGCCCGCCAGATGGTGGCGCGCGGGCAGGGCGGGGCCATCGTCAACATGTCGTCGACCAACGGCCTCGAGGGCGAGCCCCAGTATGCCCACTACAACGCCACCAAGGGCGGCGCGCTACTGCTGACGCGCACCATGGCCGTCGAGCTGGCGCCCCACGGCATCCGCGTCAACGCCGTCTGCCCCGGCTATATCCTCACGCCGCTCAACGAGGGGCTGCACGATCAGGCGTTCATCGAACACTATATCCGCGACCTGATCCCCCTGGGGCGCACCGGGCGCCCCGAGGACGTGGCCGCGGCCTATGCCTTTCTGGCCTCAGACGACGCCGCCTTTATCACCGGCGCCGCGCTCACCATCGACGGCGGCCAACTGGCGGGGTAGGCCTCAAACGATGGCTACCAGCCAGCCGCGCAGGGTGGCCAGGTTGCGCGCCGCGGCCGCTGCAGGGTCGGCCGTCGGTTCGGTCTCGAACACCAGCCAGCCGTCATAGCCGCCGGCCCGCAGCGCCGCCAGAATGGCCGGCCAGGGCACCTGCCCCTCGCCCAGCAGCGTGCCGCCCATCTCTTTGACGTGCACCTGCGCGATGCGCTGCCCCAGCACCGTCACGCCCGCCAGCGGGTCGGTGCCATAGTGCACGGCGTTGCCCGGGTCGTAATAAGCCTGCACCGCCGACGAGCCGACGGCGTCGATGATGGCCGCCACATCCTCATGGGCGTTGGCAAAGGCGCGGCCCACGTTCTCGAGGCACAGCACCACGCCGCTCTCCTCGGCCGCTGGCGCGCACTGGCGCATGCCGGCCACCCATCGCTCGCGGGCCAGGGCGTCGGCCACGCCTGGCGGGCAGGTCAACGGCACCAGCAGATGGCTGGCGCCCAGCTCGGCGGCGATGCCGCAGGCCTCTTGGCCCAGACACACGCCCTGCGCCCTGATGCCCTCATCGTCGCTGGCCAGGCTGAGCTGCCAGTAGCCGTGCAGACAGAGCGACGCCGTGGCCACGCCCTGCGCCTGAGACTGCGCCAGCAATGCCCGACGGCCCGCCGCACTCCAGAGCTGCGTCTGCGCATAGTTGACGCCCACGCCCAGTTCCACGCCATCGAGGCCGAGCGCCGCCGCCAAAGTATGGTGTCTGTCCCACCGCAGCGCCTCGTGCTCACCCGTCAACACCTGGTCCAGCGCACCGATCTGCATCTTGCCTCCTCGTACGCCCGCAATGGCCCCATCATAGCGCCGCTCTTGCCGCGTGCAAGCGCTATCTGAGAACGGCTATTGACATTCACGCACAACGGCCTATGCTGTGCTCATCCTGATGCATCGTGTCTCTGGGGGGAGGATTGATGACAACCTCTGGCAACTCTGGCAAAAAGCCCGTGGTGCGCGCCGGCCGCCGCCGCAAGAGCGGAGCCACGCCGCCTGGCGGCCGCGAGCGCGCCGCTGCACCGCGCCGCGAGGGCAGTAGCGACCAGACCAGCAGGCCCGCTGCCCAGCAGCCGCAATATCCACAGTCTCAGCAACCGCAACAACCGCAATACCAACAGCCGCAGTATCAGCAGCAACAGGCGCCACAGCCCACCAGCTCAGGCGGGTCGGTGGCCGGCTCGCTCTTGCAGATGCTGCTCGGCGGTGGCGCCACCCGCTCTGGCGGGCAACGGCGCTTTCCGCCCATCGTGCTGATCCTCTTTGCCTGCATCGCCATCTATATGTTGACGCGCTGCGGCGGCGGCCTGTCTGGCCTGCTGGGCGGCGACACCACCGGCCAGCAAGATGCCGCTGCCTCGCCCTGGGAGCAGGCCGCTGTGGCTCAACCCACCGCCACACCGGCGCCCCTTGTGCCCGCCGCGCCTGTGGCGCCCACGGTCGCGCCCACCGTCAGGCCCTATGTGGC
>JAAYDS010000411.1 GCA_012729155.1 Chloroflexota bacterium
CATCCTCTGCTATGCTGGTGCCCTGACGGCGCAAGAGCTGCCGCCATCGACCGTTCGTGGAGGTTCGCTTGGCCCCGTTACGCACCCGCCGCGCCCTGTGGCCCGCCCTGATCATGGTCATCTACCTGCTCACGGCTGTCAGCTACGCCCTCGCCACGCCCCCCGGCGAGGCCTATGACGAGTGGGCCCACTTTGCCTACATCAGGCACATCGTCACCGAGCGTCGCCTGCCCGCCTCGGGGCAGCGCCTGGTGCCCGAGGTGACCTGGGACGAGACGCACCAGCCACCACTCTATTACCTGCTGGGCGCCGCCGCCACCGCTGGCATCGACATGAGCGACAACCTGCGCCCGCAGATCAACCCGCACTTGCCCGATGGCTATGCCCGCAATGCCTACATCCGTGGCCCCGAGCATCGCTGGCCCTGGCGCGGCTCGGTGCTGGGCATGATGGTGGCCCGCGGTGTCTCGCTGGCTATGGGAGCGCTGACGGTGTGGCTCACCTATCGTCTGGCGCAACGGCTGGCGCCCGCCCGCCCCGAGGTCTCGCTCGGGGCCATGGCCATCGCCGCGCTGATGCCCCAGTTTCTGTTCACCAGCAGCATCATCACCAACGACATCGCCGTGGCGCTCTTTGGCACGCTGGCGGCCCTGTTGCTGGTGCGCCTGGCGCAGGCGCCCACGCTGCGCGATGTGCTCTGGCTCATCCCCGTACTGCTGGCCGCCATCCTCAGCAAGGTCACCGGCGTGGCCCTGCTGCCTGCCGCGGCGCTGGTCCTCGCCGGCGTCACCATAGATCGCGGCAATGGCCTCTCGCGGCGCCAACGCCTGTGGCTGGCGGGCGGTGGCCTGCTGACGCTGGGCGTCGCCGTGCTGGCGCTGCTGGCGTTCGAGTCGTGGAACGTCTACCTCTCTGACCACCACGCCAGCGTCTCGGTGGCGCTGCGCCGCTTTATCTTGCCAGCCTTGCTGGGCGCCGGCCGCGGCGGCCTGTGGCGCTGGGCCGAGCTGCCCGAGCGGTTGCTCTATGCCTACCGCACCTTCTGGGGCTCTTTTGGGCTGGGCAATATCGAGCTGCCCTACGGCTATTACGTTGCCATGGGCTTGCTGACCCTGCTGGCGCCGCTGGGCGTGGTGTTGCACTGGCGGCGCGCCACGCGGCAGGCGCGCCTTGGCCTGGCCGTGCTGGCGCTGGTGGCCGCCTGGACCCTGGCCGCGCCTCTCTACATGATGCTGACCAGTTCATCAGACCACGCCGCGCCCGGCCGCTACGTCATGGCGCTCGTGCCCATCCTGGGCGTGGGGCAGGCGCTCGGTCTGGCCGAGTTGGCCCCGCGCGCCCGCCGTGCGGCGCTGCTCATCCCCTGTGCGCTGCTGTTGCTGGTCGGCGCCACGCTCATCCCCTGGCGCGTCCTCTGGCCGGTGTATGCGCCCGGCGAGCGCCTCAGTCAGGCCCAGCTCGAGCGCGTGGCCACACCCATCGACTATCGCTTTGGCGATACCCTCGCCCTGGTGGGCTATCGCCTGCCGCAGGCCACCGTTCACCCCGGCGACACCGTCGAGGTGCTGCTCTACTGGCAGGTGCTGGCCACGCCACCGCACGACTATACCGTATCGGTGCAGTTGCTCGACCCCGACCGCGCCTTTTACGGCGGCGTCGAGGCCTACCCTGCGCGCGGCAACGAGGGCACCCATCACTGGCGGCCTGGCGAGATCATCGTCGACCGCCAATACGTGCCTCTGGGGAGCGATTTCGCCGCCCCCGCCTATGCGTTGGTGCAGGTGTCGCTGCACCGCGACGAGA
>JAAYDS010000412.1 GCA_012729155.1 Chloroflexota bacterium
GCACTGCGGGGTTCGAAAGGGCACAGAGTGAGCAATGGGCACAGGGATTGCTGATGCTGGCCAGGGTACCCTGTCATCTGGGCTGTATGGTGTTGGCAGGCATGGCCATTGTGCGCTGCACCTTTCGCTGGGAGTAGTTTGCGCCCATGGCGAGTGAGACGAGCGATCGGCCGACGGCGTTCACCGAGCGCCCGCAAAGGCAGGCTCTGTGTTGGCGTGCGGCCACCCTGACAGACGTGCCGCTGCTGGCGCGCCTTAACAAGGAGCTGACCGAGGACGAGCGACACCGCAACAGCGCTCAAAGCGAAGCGTGGTTTGCCGAGCGCATGGCCGCGCTGCTCAGTGGGCAATATGAGGCGGTGCTGTTCGCGCTTGACGCAGGGGTGTGGACCACGGTAGCCTATGCCCTCTACTGCCCTGTGGCTGAACGCGAGAACACGGTGTATCTGCGGCAGCTGTACGTGCTACGCAGCCATCGGAGGCGGGGCATTGGGCGTGAGGCGCTGCGATTGCTGCGCGCCGAGGTGTGGCCACCGGGCGCGCGTGTGGTCGTCGAAGCGCTGGCCCACAATGCCGCCGCGCGCGCCTTTTATGAGGCGCTCGGCTTTGCCGAGGCGTATGTGGGCTACGAGCTGGGCCAAACCCAGGCCGGGGCGACTGACCTGGTTGAGCGGCAGACATCCTCTTGAAAGGACCCGTTGCTGCGATGAGTCACTGGTTACGTGTGCTGTTGTGTGCTGTCTGTATGCTTGCGTTGGGGTTGGTGCTGGGGCCAGATCGGGCCGCGGCCGAGCCTGCGCCGCTGTTGCGGCTCGACTCTGTGCCGCCCTATGGCGTCGAAGACGCGATTTTGGGCACGGTGATGTACGCCAGGCCAGGGCTGGCGGTCACTGGCTACCTGCAGGTGAGCGAGGATGGACGCATCTGGGGCCCCAAGCCCACCTGGCTGACGCCATCTATGCCCGTCGAGGAGGATGGCAGCTTTTGGCTGCAGTTTGTTACCGGCGGCGAAGACATCAATGCGGTCGTGCTCTATGTGTTGCTCGTCCCCGCAGACTATACGCCTGGCGGCAGCTATGAGGAGGCCGAGGCCGTGGCGCTCGACCGGCTGGTGGTCAGGCGCACGCCCGCCGGTGAGGTGACCATCTTGCCGCGAGAAGGCAAGTGGCAGCGCGCTGACGAGCCTGCAGCGGCTGTTGAAGAGGCCGTTGCTCCCCTGGTCGAGCCAGGGGCGCCCGCCGCAGAGGTGGCGCCTACGCCCACGCCTGCGCCGATGGCGCCACTCAACCCGCACCTGGGCGCGCCCACCATCGCCCTCAACTATTCGCCCTACACCGACGGACAGAACCCCAACCTGGGCAGCCGCATTCCGTTGCGGCAGATGGAGCGGCAGCTGCGCCTGCTCAGCGCGCATGTCGACACGCTGCGCACATTTGGCACGTCGGGCGAGCTGCTCAAGTTCTATCCGCTGGCGCACAACATGGGCTATCGCGTCTATGCCGGCGCGTGGATCGACCACTATATGGGCGACGCGCAGATAGAGTCCGAGATCGAGCTGCTGGCCCGCGTGGCCCAGCGTGGCTGGTGCGCTGCGGTGGTGGTCGGCTCAGAGTGTCTGCACCGCGGCGATCTGTCGGCGCTCGAACTGGCGCGCTACCTGAGCTATGCGCGAGCGCAGCTGGCCGACGAGAGCGTGCCCGTCACCACCTCTGACACGGCCGCCGCGCTGTTGGCCAACCCCGAGGTGGTGGCCCAGTGCGATCTGGTCATGGCGACCTACTATCCCTTTTTCGAGGGCGTGAGCATCGAGCAGGCGGCCGATGCCGTGGCAGCGATGCATGGGCGGCTGCAGGCGGCCTATCCCGACAAGGAGATCATCATCTCAGAGACGGGCTGGCCCACCGCAGGCAGCCCCGAAGGCGACGCCGTGCCCTCAGAGGCCAACGCGGCGCGCTACTTTGCCGAGGTGAACGCCTGGGCCGAGGCCGAGGGCGTCGAGGTGGTGTTCTTTAGCGCCTTTGATGAGGACTGGAA
>JAAYDS010000413.1 GCA_012729155.1 Chloroflexota bacterium
ACCTGCTCGAAGTGGCCCTGCCCACACGCTACGGCGGCGCCCCCACCGACTATCAGTTCGTCGAGGCCGAAGAGGGCGCCCGCACCGTGCTCAAACTGGTGATCCACCCGCGCGTCGCCATCGCCGATGCAGGCGAGGTCAAGGCCTATGTCTTGCGCGAGTTGGAGAAGCGCACCGCCGGTGGCAGGCTGATGACCGACATCTGGCGCGACAGCGACACGCTGCACATCGAGCGCACTCAGCCCTATCTCACAGGCTCGGCCAAGATCCAACCCTTGCACGTCGTGCCTTCTCGTATGAAAGCATCCGGGTAGCCACACCATGCCTTTGATAGACGATGCCCGCCTCGCCATCCAGTACGCCCGCGGCTTGCGCGAGTTCTATCGCGCGCCCGTCGATCTCTCAGACCCCGCCGCCGCGATCAGGAGCACACTGGCGAGCCGTGCCGAACGTCTGCTGCACGTCATGGATCATGCCATTTGGGGCCACCGTGGCAGCCCCTATCTGGCCCTGCTACAACACGCTGGCATCCAGAGGCATGACCTGGCGGCCATGGTGCACCAAGAGGGCGTCGAGGGCGCCTTGCAGCAGTTGTGTCAGGCAGGCGTCTATGTCACGCTCGATGAGTTCAAGGGCCGCGTGCCCATTCGTCGCGGCTCGCTTGAGCTGGTCACCGACGAGCACAGCTTTGACAACCCGCTAGCCCGCAACGATGTCGTCTCGAGCAGTGGCGGTTCGCGTTCAACTGGCACTCGCCTCGTGGTGGATCTGCGCGACATCCTGGACGAGCTGCCCGCACGCTACCTCTTCAAGCAGGCCCACGGACTACTCGAGCGCCCTTTTGCAGCCTGGTGGCCAGCGCCGCCCTCGCTGGGCGGCATCAAGAACACCGCCGCCGTACTCAAGCTGGGCATCCCCATGCTGCGCTGGTTCAGCCCCACGCCGCCTGTGCTGGGGCGCGCCGCGGGTAAGAGCAGCGTGGTCGCGATGACAACAGTGCTGGGCACACGGCTGGCTGGTCGTCATCTGCCCTGGCCGCAGCATGTGCCCATCGAGGCCGCCGAGGTGGTGGCGCGTTGGCTGGCTGGGCAGACGGCCCGCGGCGCCAGACTGCACGTGGGCATGGGCGCCAGTCGCGCTGTGCGCGTCTGTCTCGAGGCAGAGCGGCTGGGGCTCGATATCTCGGGCCACACCCTGCGAGCCAGCGCAGAACCGCTCACCGAGGCCAAGGCCCAGCGCATCGTCGACGCCGGCTGTCGCTACTGCTCTAACTATACCATGACCGAGTCGGGCCGCCTGGGCGTCTCGTGCGGCCAGAGCCAGGCCCCCGACGACATGCATCTGCTGCTCTACCGCATGGCCCTGCTGCAGCAGCCGCGACACCTGCCAGGCTGGCCCGAGCCTGTGGGCGCGCTATATGTGACCGTGTTTGCCGAACGGATGACGCGCGTGATGCTCAACGTCGAGACGGGCGACTATGGCCACCTCTCAGAACACCACTGCAACTGCCCGCTCGACGCCGCCGGCCTGCGCACCCATCTGCACACCATTCGCAGCTACGAAAAGCTGACCTCGGCCGGCATGCACTTTATGGGTGCCGATCTGCTCGACCTGATCGAGACGGCGCTGCCGAAGCGTTTTGGGGGCGGCCCCACCCACTACCAGTTTGTTGAGGATGAGGTAGCCGGAGAGACGTTCGTCAAGCTTGTTGTCTCGCCTCAGGTGGGCCCTCTCGACACGAACGTCGTAGCCGAGTTCGTGCTGCGCGAGCTCGAACGCCGCACCAAGGCCGGCCGTCTGATGACCGACCTCTGGCGCGGCCACCGCGTGCTGCAGGTTGAGCGACGACAGCCCTACGTAACCTCATCGGTCAAGATACAGACGCTCCACGTGATCAAAAAGCGCTGACATCGGCTCCGCACCGACGTCAGCGCTCGCTGCTATGCCGCGCCGTCTAGCGCACAAACGCCAGCGAGGCCACGATGGCATCCGCCTCGGCCTGCACCTCTGCGGCGATGTCCAGGTCGCCATAGGTCTGCCCTGGCTGCTGCAGCGCGTCCAGGTAGCAGTAAAACTCGAGCCCGCCTGACCGCGCCACCCCATAGGCCACCACCTTGGCCCTGCCTTCGTGCATCAACACCTCGCGCGCCAGCATATAGTTGAACACGCGCACCTGGCCGCCGGGCACAAACTCACCCTCGGGCATGCCTGTGCGAAAGATCGGCTCGTTGGCGCCTTCGGGGCGCGCCCCGATGAACAGCAAATAGTCGCCTGTCGCGGTCTCACGCCACAGCATCAGATGCTGCTCGCCCTCTTCGATGCGCCACTCGGGCGGCGCCACCAGCCCTACGCCCAGCGTGCCGTGCACATAGCTTGGCGGCGTCGCAGGCTGCTCTGCAACCCCGTCGCCATTGGGGCCACACTCTCCGCGAAAGTAGGCCCACTCATCGCACTCGCTGCCATCGGCGAACAGACACACGCCATACTGTCCGCCGGCCGCGTCGGTGCGTATCTCTAGCCGCCCACCGTGCTCCTCGCAGTAAGCCGAGGCGGGGTTGACCATGCCCACCGCCAGCGGCGCCGCATCGCGCAATACCAGCGTGCTCAGGATGATCTCGGCCCGCTCCACGGCCTCACTGGTCAGGTCGCCCTGCGCGAACCAGTTGGGCCCGAGCTGCCAGAGCGAGACCGTGATGCGTCGATCGCCGCGCTGAATCTCGGCGCCGTCGCGGATGTTGCCGCGCTCGCCATAGCGCACACCCAACAAACGACTGTCGACGCGCCAGGCCAGGCGGGGCTCTGGATCGCCTGCGATCACCACCTCGCCGGTCGGCTCGAGGCTCTCGGTGCGCCCCCAGATAATCGAGACGTCCTCATCGGCCAGGCGGCTGCCGATCACCAGCGCTACGTCGTCCCAGCTCACCGTCACAAACGGGCCGCCATCTTGCTCGACGCGCGCGTCGGGCGGGTACCGTAGACTCAGGCCCAGCGCAGCATCCTCAAAGAGCTGCCAGTCGCCCAATGGGTCGACCACCACGCCCTCTCGGTAGATGGCCTGCACCTGCAGCTGCACACTGTTAACATCGTTGGCGCCGCTGATGATGGCCCCGTCCAGCGTCACGACCTCGCCATTATCTCGCAGGTTCGTGAGGATGCCCGCCAGCATCGGGTAGCCATTGTCGAACACCGCCGAGGCAACGCCGATCTGCACTGGCAGTGGCCCGGCCAGCACCAGCATATCGTCATACTCGGCCTCTCCGCCCAGCGACACGAGGCGGCCCGCCAGGCCCGACACCTGTTCGGGATCGGTCTGCTCACCAGGCAGCCGCACCCGCTCGACCACCAGGCGACAGCCATTGACCTCTTCTACCCCGCACTCGAACACGCCATACAGGTTCAACGCGCCTGCGGCGTCGTCACGGTCGCGCGCCTCGGCAAGGCGCTGCTCGATCTCGGGGGTGCCACCTTGCACGCCATAGAGCGGCACCCGGTCTGCGGGCGACAGCTGCACGCGGTCGTCTTCTGCCCCGCCAGCAGGGCCGCTCAGCACCCGCCCCAGGTAGCCATGCACCCGCACGCCATCCACTGTCTCGAACGACGACGGCACGGCGGTGGGCGTAGCCTCCGTTGCCGCTATAGGTGTGACGCTCGGCGCCGCCTCGACACGCTGCTCTCTCGTGGGAGTGGCCTCTGCCCGAGTTGGCGGCGGTGGCTCGGGCGTCGCCGACAGCCAACACCCCGTCACCATGATGAGGGCCAGCGCCATAACGCTACAACGCGCGATCACGCTGCGTACCATCTTTCGGCTCCTATCACTGCACTACCCGCAATACGTTGGGCGCATCGCAACCGTTCCTGGCCAACAGACACATTTGTCGCTATGGCCAACGGCCCCGGTCAACACGCCCTAGACACTGCGCTTGCTTGCAGCGCAGCTCCATTCCGCTATGCTAACCTCTACTGTACCATGATGGAGCCGACATGGAAACACGCCCTATGAGGTTAGCTCGTCGATGGCGCCTGGTGGTCGCCCTGGCAGCCCTCGCGCTCCTGTGGGTGGCGCTGGAGCGCGTCGCCCTGGCCGCCGCCCCAGACGGAGTGGTGCTGTCGGCCACCGTCGAGTTTGTCGAGGCGCAGTCACAAGAGGACTTTTTGGGGCAGCCAGTCCTGGTTCAGGCGCTCGAGTTGACCCTCACCTCTGGCCCGAACCGCGGCGCCATCATCGCGATCGAGCACCGCGTACAGACCTATGCTGGCGAGCGGCCCTATGCGCCGGGCGATCTGGTCTATGTGCGCGCCCTGCCTGGCCTTGACGGCGCCACCGCCTATGAACTGCTCGCGCCCTCGCGCTGGCCAGCGCTCATCGGCCTCGGCCTGGTGCTGGCGGCGCTGGTTCTCGGCGTGGGGCACGGCCGCGGGCTGGCGGCGCTGCTTGGCCTCGCCTTTTCGTTTCTGATCATCTTTGCTTTTGTGCTGCCGCGCCTCGAGGCAGGCCACGACCCCTTCTGGGTGGCGCTGATGGCTGCCGCGCTCGCGATGCCGCCCGGTTACCTGCTGGCCCACGGCCCCAACCTCAAGACCGGTGTGGCGCTCGTCGGCTCGCTACTGGGCATCGCGGTCACGGGCCTGCTGGCCGTGGGCGCGGTGGCGCTGACCGGGCTGACCGGCTATGCCGCCGAAGAGGCCGGGTTCCTACAGGCGCTCAGTGGTGGCGGCTGGGATGTGCGCGGCCTGTTGCTGGCAGGCATGATGGTGGGTGTGCTGGGCGTGCTCGACGACATCACTGTGGCTCAAGCCGGCACCGTGCAGCAACTACATGGCGCCAACCCAGAGCTGTCCTGGCGTGAGCTCTACGGCCGCGCCATGCACGTGGGTCAAGATCACATCGCCTCGATGGTCAACACCCTGGCGCTGGTCTATGCCGGGGC
>JAAYDS010000063.1 GCA_012729155.1 Chloroflexota bacterium
CAGCGCTTGGACGCAAAGCAGTTGTCGATGGCGAGATAGATCCGTGGTGAGGTCATCGCTGCTCCTCGTCTACGAGCGTCACTGGCCGGAACATAACACCCCCGCCGGCCGCCTGTCAAGGCGACGCTTGACACCAGGGCCCGCCCGCGGTATGATCGTTTGCGGTCGTGCTAGACGGGGAGCTAGCGGTGCCCTGTACCCGTAACCCGCTATAACGGGGTTGAACTCCCTCTCTCGGCGCGGTGAGCTGGTTGTGTACAGACGCGTGCTGCGTTGATGGTTGGGTCCTGCGCGGCGCAGGCCTGTGAACCCCGTCAGGTCCGGGAGGAAGCAGCGGTAAGCAGACCCCTGTGGGTGACGTAGGGGCGCCTGGCCAGAGCAAGCTGGTCACCACAACTAGATGTCTGCGACAACAGAGGGTGCACGACCGTTGAGTGGACAGAGGCGGGCTGCCCTGCCTCTTTTTTTATTGGTGGTGGTGTGAAGCGTATCATAGTGATCGGTGGGGGAGCGGCCGGCTTGATGGCCGCCAGCGCCGCTGCCTCAGCTGGGGCGTCGGTGCTGTTGATCGAAGGAACCAGCCGGCTGGCCAACAAACTGCGGCTGACAGGCGGTGGGCACGCAAACCTGAGCCACGAAGGCGATCTGTCGGCGCATTTGGCGCACGTGCCCCGAAACCCCGCTTTCGCACAGCCAGCCTTAGCCGCCCTGGATGCCGCCTCACTGCGGGCGGCCCTGGCCGCCTGGGGGCTGCCCACCGTGGCCGATGAGCAAGGGCGGGTCTTTCCGGCCACACGCAATGCCCATCAGGTGGCCGCGGTGCTGCGTAACCGTTGCCTGTCACAGCAGGTGGGCTTTCGGCTGTCTTCTCCAGTAGACCAGATACTGGTGCAGCAGGAGGCTGTCACTGGCGTGAGGGTCGGCTCTCACCAGATCACAGCGGGCGCCGTGATCCTGGCCACTGGAGGGGCGTCTTATCCCGAGACCGGCTCAGATGGCAGTGGCCTGCGGCTGGCGTCTAGCCTGGGCCACAAGATCACGCCTCTGCAACCAGGGCTGGTGGGGCTCCATGTGATCTCTGAGGATACGGCGCCGCTGCGCGGCCTCTCGCTGCGCTCTGTGCCGGCCAGCATCGTGCAGCAGGGGCGCGCCCTGGGCAGTCGACGCGGCGATCTGCTCTTTACTCAAGACGGCCTATCTGGGCCGGTAGTGCATAACCTATCGCTGTTGCTCGAGCCAGCGCCGTGCCATGCCCAGCTTCACCTGCACCTCCTGGCGCTGCAGGGCTTTGACAGCGAGCAGGCGCGGCAGGTGGCGGCGGGCGCTGCTCAAAAGGCGTGGCACTCCCTGCTCTTGCCCAACGTACCCTCGCGACTGCAGCGGTATGTGGCCGAGCGGTTGGGTGTTAGTTTGGGCGCACCGTGGCGCTCGCTCGGCGCCGCGATGCAGGCGCGCATGCTGGCCCTGACCGAAGCGCTCCCCTTTGAGGTGAACGTGGTCGCACCGCTTGAGCGCGCCATGGTGACACTGGGTGGCGTAGATGTCACTCAGGTAGACCGCAACACAATGGCATCTCTGCTGGTGCGTGGCCTCTACCTGGCTGGCGAGGTGCTCGACGTCACGGGCGAATCGGGTGGCTATAATCTGCAGCTGGCGTTTTCAACCGGCTATCTGGCCGGCCAGAGCGCGGTGGCGACGCTGTGAGCCCATCACCTGACCGCCCCGACTGGCGTGCGTGGACGTTCGCGCTGCTGGCGCTGCTGGCCTCAGCCTGGAAGCTGGTGGTGCTGGCGGGAGTGGCGGCCAGCCTGGTAGCCCTGGGCATGCTCTATGCCGCGTCGGGCCGCACGGTGCAGGTGCGGCTAGATGGGCACACCTATGCCTGGCGCACGCATCGCTCGTCGCCCGAAGCTGTGCTGGCCGAGTTGCCCTTGACTGTGCGCGAGGCGGATCGCATTGTTCTGCCCAGCGCAGAGGGTCTGCTGGCAGGGCAGCCGATGATTCTGGACCTGGCTCGGCGTGTCCGCATCCGCCACGATGGTACAGTGACGGTGGTCGACACTCAGGCCGAGACGATGGGCGAGATACTGACCGAGGCGGGCATCGTCCTCAGCGCCCAAGACTGCATCTTGGTGGATGACCGCTGTGCCTCAAGCGAGCAGCCGTTGCCTGTGCAGCCAGCCAAAGACGGACTCGCTGAGGCTATCACTGCCTGGCGAGGCCCGTTTGACGTCAGTTTGCGCCGTGCACGGCAGATTACCGTCGTTGATGGCGCCCAGGCTACAGGGCCGTACACAACTGCGGCCACCGTGGGTGAGGCGTTGGCCGAACTGGGCGTGAGGCTGTACGAGGGAGATCTCGTTTACCCAGACCTTGGCAGTGGCATCGCTCAAGGCACGCGTATCACCATTGCCCGTTCGCTTCCGGTGGTGCTCGAGGCCGATGGTGTTGCGCAGTTGATGCGCACCCGTGCGAATACGGTGGCAGAGCTGCTCGTCGAGGCTGGCGTGCAGTTGGCGGGTGAGGACTATGCTGACCCTTTGCCCGAGGCGCGCCTGATCAGCGACATGCGTGTTCAGGTGGTGCGCGTGTATGACGAGTACTATGTCGAAGAAGTCCCCGTGCCCTACGAGACACGCTGGGAGCCCAACAACGAGCTCGAGATCGACCAACAGCAGATTGTGCAGTGGGGCAGCGAGGGCGCACGGCGCCGCCAGGTGCGCGTGCACTATGAGAATGGTCAGGAGGCCCATCGTTCTGAAGAGGAGGAGTGGATCGCTCGCGAGCCCACCGATCGCATCATCGAGTATGGCACCGGCATCGTGCTGCGCGAGGTGGAGACGCCGAATGGCACGCTGACCTACTGGCGCAAGATCCGCATGCTGGCCACCTCGTATAGCGCGGCTACCGCTGGCGTGCCGCGTAGCGCGTCATACTATGGGCGCACACGCCTGGGCTGGGAGGCTCGCTTTGGCATTGTCGCCGTGGACCCGCGTGTGGTCAGGCTCGAATCAAACCTGTATGTTCCTGGCTACGGCGCGGCTGTGGCTGGTGACACGGGTGGCGGCATCATCGGGCGGCGCGTTGATCTGTGCTATGATGACCACAACCTGGTAGACTGGTACAAGTGGATCGACGTGTATCTGCTGGCCCCCGCGCCGCCCGCCAGCCAGATCAACTGGATTCTGCCCAACACCCCGCGGGAGCGCGAATGATGGATGACGTCAGAGGTCTGTTAGCCCGCTATGGCCTGGCGCCGTCCAAAGGGCTGGGCCAGAACCTGCTCATCAGCCCTACGGTGTATACGCGCATTGTCGAGGCGGCCGAGCTCTCACCGAGCGATGCCGTGCTCGAGATCGGCCCTGGCCTGGGCACGCTGACTCGCAGGTTGGCGGCCCGTGCGGGCGTGGTGGCTGCCATCGAGCTGGACCGCAAGATGGTGGCGGTGCTCGAGCAAGAGCTGGCCGGCGTAGACAACGTACACATCATTGCGGGTGACGCCCTCGAGCTTGACCCTGCAGAGACGCTGCGGTGCGTGGGCGCAGACCTGTCGGGTGGCTACAAGGTTGTGGCCAACCTGCCGTACTATATTACCTCTCGCGCGTTGCGGCACCTGTTGGCTGAGAGTGATCGCCCCCGTTTGCTGGTGCTGATGGTGCAACGCGAAGTGGCCGACCGCCTGCGTGCCGGCCCAGGGGAGCATAGTCTGCTATCTTTGAGCGTACAGGCGTTTGGCAGTGTTGAACAGGTGTGCCGCGTGCCGGCGAGCGCCTTTTATCCGGCGCCCAAGGTGGCATCGGCAGTGGTGCGCATTGCCGTCGACGAGCGCCCCGCTATCGATAGTGCACTGCAGCCCGCCTACTTTCGGGTGCTACGAGCGGGCTTTGGGCAAAAGCGCAAGCAGCTACACAATAGCCTGAGTGCCAACCTCGCGCTACCGTCTGGCCGCGCCCACCAGCTGCTGGTGCAGGCGGGCATTCCACCAACAGCGCGTCCCCAGTCACTGTCGCTCGAGCAGTGGCGCGCACTTGCCCGGGCGTTTGTCGACGAAGCCCGCTAACACTTTGGCGAACAACTGACGCTATGTTATCCTATTCACTTGGCGGTGCTCTCATGCGGGCGCCGTGCCCTGGCGAATCGTTCTCTGGAGTTGCACGCTTTGCTAGACCAGCTTGTACATAACGGTGTTGTGGTGCCCCCAAAAGAGCCGTGGCGCAGGCTCTCTATCTCTGCTCGCGGGCAGCGCATCGCACTGACGCCACATCAGGAAGAGATGGGGCTCGCTTTTGCGCGCAAGAGCGGCACGCCCTATGTCGAGGATCACGTATTCATTGAGAACTTTATGCGCGACTGGAGCGACGATCTGGGCATTTCGCCTCCACTCAAGCTGGACGAGATCGATCTGTCCGAGTTGCAGGCCGTAGTTGCTGGTGAGCGCGCTGCCAAAGAGGCGCTCACGCCAGAGGAGCGCAAAGCGCTGGCAGCTGCGCGCAAAGCAGAGCGCGAAGCTGCCAAGGCGCGCTATGGCTATGCGATTGTCAATGGGCAGCGTGTCGAGCTGGGAACCTACATGGTCGAGCCGAGTGGCATCTTCATGGGCCGAGGGCAGCACCCTCTTCGCGGTCGCTGGAAAGAGGGCGCGGCGGTGAGCGACATCACCCTCAACTATGGCCCCAACCCTGAAGAGATGCAGGGGGGCTGGGCCGAGGTGGTATGGCAGCCCGATTCGCTGTGGGTGGCCCGCTGGAAAGACAAGCTCACTGGCAAACTAAAGTATATCTGGCTCAGCGACACCGCGCCTATCAAGCAGGAGCGCGAAGAGCAAAAGTTCGACAACGCCTTGACGCTCGCCGCCGAGATCAAAGCGGTGCGCCGCCATATCCGCAAGGGCCTCGACAGCGACGATGCCAGGACTCGGCAGATTGCCACGGCCACCTACCTGATCGACGCCCTGTGCCTGCGTGTGGGCGACGAGAAGGATTCAGACGAGGCCGACACCGTTGGCGCCACCACGCTGCGGCGTGAGCATCTGACCTTTCACGACGACGGCTCTCTCGAGTTCCGCTTCCTGGGCAAAGACTCGGTGGCATGGCACAAGATGCTCAAGCCGGACAAGCGGGCGTTACGCAATCTTCGCGCGCTGGCGGGTGCCGATGGCGCCGGAGCGGCCGATGGCTCGCAGCAGCTCTTTCCAGATGTGACCAGCGGCCACGTGAACACATTCCTCTCCGAGGTGATCCCAGGGCTATCGGCCAAGGTGTTCAGAACACACCACGCTACGCAGGCCGTGCGCCAGAGCCTGGAAAAGTCAGGCGTCACAAAGCCCGACCCCGACTATGCCAAGTGGCGGGCAGCCAGCCTGGCCAACCTGGCGGCGGCTGAGCTGTGCAATCACACCAAGCAAGTCAGTGGCAGTTGGCAGAACACGGCCAAGCGCTATGAACAGCGCATCGCTCGTGGCAAAGAGCGTGTGGCTCGCGCCCAGGCCCGCGTCGCAGAGCAGCGTGAGCGCCTGACGACTTTGCAGGCCGAGGCCAGCGCACGGCAAGAGGAGGCCGGTTCACTCGAGGCGGCGCAAAAGGTCGTGGCGCGCTATACCAAGCGCATCGCTGCGGCGCAAAAGCGCATCGAGACCGCCGAAGGCTCAGCCCAGCGGGCGCAAGATGCCCTGGGTAAGGTGCGCGCCCAATTCGAGATCGCCCGACAGAAGCGCACCTGGAACACCAGCACCAGCCTCAAGTCATATATCGACCCACGTATCTACCATCGCTGGGGCGAGGCTGTGGGCTATGATGTGCTGTCTAGCTACTATCCCAGTACCTTGCAGCGCAAGTTTGCCTGGGTGCGCGGCTCAGATGAGGCCGATGACGGCCAGGCTGAGGTAGCGTTGACCATCCGGCCCTGTCTGCCTGGGGATCTGGTGGCTGTGGCGGCCTTTTTCGAGCGCGTTAGCGACGAGTACGCCGATCTGGCGTTGCCCACACAGCCAGCCGATGTGGCCAGGCGCTTTATGCCGCGCCTCAACGATGCCTGGCGTGCAACGCGCATCGTCCTTGGAGAGGAGCGCGAGGTGCTGGGCTTTATCGCCGTAGGGCCGCCGTCTCAGGACGTCCCCCGCCGCCTGGACATCTTTATCGTGCTCGATGTGGACGTGCGCCCGCATGGCCTGGCCTATCGCGTCGCCAGCGAGGTCGAAGCGTGCATCGAGGCCTATGATGTGCAGCACCCGAGGCAGCGGCGCGACCCCGAGACGGCGCTTTGGCCGCAAGACCGCGCCTGGCTCGCCTATGCTCCGGAGCTTGAGCAGGCCTTGGCGCTGAG
>JAAYDS010000414.1 GCA_012729155.1 Chloroflexota bacterium
AGGAGCACCTCGTGGGGAGCCTGATGCACCTGACGACGTGCGATGCTGGCGAGCTTGCGGAGCTCTTGCATGAGGTTGTGCTGCGTATGCAGACGACCGGCGGTATCAACGATCAATGTGTCAATGTGCCGCGCCTGCGCGGCGCGGATGGCATCGAACAACACAGAGCCAGGGTCGGCCCCTGGCTGGTGGGCGATCACGTCGACCTCGGCACGTTTGGCCCAGACTTGCAGTTGGTCGATGGCTGCCGCGCGAAAAGTGTCTGCGGCTGCGAGTAGAACCCGCTCGCCGCGCTCTTTGTGAAAGCGTGCCAGCTTGGCGATCGAAGTGGTCTTGCCAGAGCCATTGACGCCCACCACCAGCACCACGTTGAGCAGCCGCCGACCCGCCAGGTAAGGCCGTTCATGTTCTCGGAGCAGCGCCAGCAGTTCGGCCTGCAGGCGTTGCTGCACCTGTTCAGCGTTCCGTAGATGCCCGTTGGTGGCCTCGTCGCGCAACTTGGCGATCAGGCCGACGGTGGTCTTGACGCCCACATCAGCCTGGATGAGCAGCATCTCGATCTCTTCCCAGGTGTCGTCAGAGATGTCATCGCTGCGCAACAGCGCGGCGATGCGCCCAAAGAACGAACGGCGGGTCTTGGTCAAGCTCTGCTCAAGTTGGCGTTTGCGTTCCAGCAACGCGGCCTCCGGTGGTGCATCCGTGTTCAGGGCGATTATACCAGCCACCTGGGGGCGCTCAAAAAGGGGCTAAGGGTGGGCTGGCATGGCCGGTAGAGCAAAGTAAAAGGAACTGCCCTCGCCTGGCGATGATTCGCACCAAACACGACCACCGTAGCGCTCGACAATCGCCTTCACGATTGCCAAGCCCAGGCCAGTTCCCTGGCGGCTACGATGCTTGGCGGCCTCGGTACGGTAAAAGTCCTCAAAGATATGCTCTTGGTCTTGTGGCGATATGCCGATACCCGTGTCGTTGACACAACCCATTACCATGGCACCCTCGCAGTAGAGCCTCACCTCGACGCGCCCGCCCGCGCGGTTGTACTTGATGGCGTTGCTGATCAGATTGGTCCACACCTGCTTCAGATGTTCTTGTGATGCGAGCACGGGGGGCAGGTCGCTCTGCACCTCGCTGGTTGCTATGAGGCCCTGCTCGGCGAATCGGGGCTGTAGCATGTCCATGACGTCGGCCAGGATGACCTGGACGTGACACACGCTGGCCTCGGGAAGGTGCACGCCCTCGCGGATGTGCGCCAGGTCGAGTAGATCGCCAATGAGTTCCAGCTGCTCGTTGGCGCGCACTTCGGCTTTGGCGATGAACTCGAGATGCCTCTCAGGCGGCACATAGCCGGTAAGGATGAGCTGTAGTAGCGATTTGATGGCTGCTACGGGGGCGCGCAACTCGTGCGTCACGATGCGCATGAACAGGGTGCGTTGTTCATCGGTGCGCCGCAACTCGTCAGTCAGGGCTTCGAGCTGGCCCAATCGTGCCTCGCATGATTGCTGGGCAGCGAGCAGTTCGGCCTCTCCTACGCGGGCCCGTTCTACCACGCCAGAGGTCAATAACGAGGCAGCGATATTCACACCACCCATCACGACGCTGTGGGCCCATATCAGGCCAGGCTGCGCATAGCGAGCAGGTGGCCCAAGCCCTGGCAGGCTGTAATGTGGCAGCAGGCCATGTAACTCTAGCAGCAGCAGGCTTACCCAGGCCAGTGAGGCGAAAAGTGCGTGATACAGCGCGACACGACGATGCAAGAAGCTGCTACTCAACACAACCAAGAGGGGATAGAGCACCGATAGCGGGTTCTCTACGCCACCTGTAAAGTGCAGTAGCGACGTGAGGACGAGCACATCGCAGACCAGTTGCAGGTGAACCAGAAATGCTCTCGTGCGGGAGGAGATGGCCCAACCTGTGACGCGGCAAATGAGGCCGTAGAAGGCAAGGCCCAGCAGAACGGCCACCAGCCAGGTACTCCACAGCCCAACCATGGGCAGTGTGTTGCGCATCCAAATGGTGCCCAGGGCCATCAGCAGACCCAGAGTGCCCAGCGCCGCCAGCCGAGTCCGGCTCAGCCAACACACGCGTTCAGCCCAATCTCTACCGGCCGGTATGCGCCAGAGCCCCATTGCTCCCAGCCCTCCGACAGTTTAGGGTAGCTCAAAGGCATGGTGCAGTGCAGCCATGGCCCCATCGTACAGCCGATCGTCGACGATGCAGGTGATAGTGGAGATCGAAGTGCTGACAGCCAGGATGTTGATCCCCGCTTCGCCCAGCGCCCGAAAAGCCTGCGCAGCGATGCCAGGTCGTTCACGAAAGTCTGGCCCAAACACCGATAGCATCGCCACTGGCTCGGCAAAGGTGACGCGTGCTGCGCCCAGCGCTTCGGCTGCCGGCTCAACAGCGGCCTCTACCAGAGGGCGATCGGCGCTGGCCACGCAGAACTGTATCTGCGACTGGCTTTCGAGATCGATGCAGTGCACGATGAACTGCGCGTTAAGTCGGGCCTCTGCCAGGGCACGAAAGACGCTGGCAGCGACGCCCGGTCTGTCAGGTGTGGACATAACGCCAACAAGACAGAGCCGACGGCTGCTCATGATGCCACCAACGGGGATGGGTGCTTGCATCGGCTCCTCCATCGGCTCTGCCACAGCGCGCATCTCATACGTCGCATCTGGCGCGTGCGGGCATCAGTATCCTCGCGCCAGATGCGGCTCCTGTCAACTGCCGTGTGGATCTAGGCCGAGCGAGCTGCTAGCAGGCGTTCGACTGATGCCAACAGACGATCTGGCGGCACGGGCTTGCTGAACCAGGCGTCTGTGGGCAGGTGCTCGTCGGTGGGGAACAAGCCCGCAAGGTAGGTGTCGGCAATGGAAGACACCATGATGACGGGGATGTGGCGCAATGCTATGCTGTTCTCGAGTGTGTGTGCGGCATCGAGACCATCGAGCGGGCCTTGCATCATGATGTCGAGAATGATGAGATCGGGCGGTGATTGCAAGGCCAGAGCCACGGCTTGCGCTCCGTTTGACGCTGTCTCGGCGAGATGCCCCGCTGCAGCCAGCACCATGCGCATGGCTTCGCAAAAGTCGGGGTCGTCGTCGACCACCATGATGCGTGACATGTGAGCCTCCTCAGGCCTGCCGGGCAAGCAGGCGCGCAACCTCCTCAAGCAGATCGTCGGGCGAGACAGGCTTGGACAGGAAATTGTCGATCAAGTTATCCTGGTCGGTGGGCACCATGCTCAAGGCGTCCGAATGTGTGATCGAGCTGACCACCAGAATCGGTGTGGAAGATAGCTCGGGCACGGCGCGCATGCGGCCACTGGCGTTCCAGCCATCGAGGATCCCGTCCATCATTACGTCGAGGATCACGAGCGAGGGTGGGTTGGCAATGGCCGAGCGCACCGCCTCGTCTCCCGAGAATGCCGTGCGCACCTCATAGCCATTGGCCGTCAACACGAGGCGCACCGTCTCGCAAAAGTCGGGATCATCGTCGACGAGCAAGATTGTCGAGCGCGATGGTTCGGGCACCACCCACTCGTATGCGTGCTTTTCGACGCGTAGGATGTGTGATGTCTGACTGCGCACCACGCCGGGCAGCCTGCTCACGCGGTTGGCCAGGAAGCTGTGCAGATGCTGATCGTCTCGAAAGCTGGTCCACATTGCCAGGTCGTACTCGCCCGTCAGCCAGAAGAGCGTAGCCACCTCAGGCATCTCGCGCAACACGGCGGCGGTCTCTTCGACCTGATTGAGCTCGACAGTGAGGAATATCACCGCCCTTACCGGATAGCCCAC
>JAAYDS010000415.1 GCA_012729155.1 Chloroflexota bacterium
AGATCGTCACGCGCAGCAGCCTCGCGCAGCTCTGCGGCCAGCGCAGGCGTGCAGCGCTCATCGGTATCGAGGAAAAAGACCCACTCGGTATCGGCCTGTGCCAGCGCAAAGTTACGCTGGGCCCCGAAATCATGAAACGGGTGAGGCACAACCCTGGCGCCATGGGCACGGGCCCGCTCGGCGGTACGGTCGACGCTGCGCGTATCGAGCACCACCAGCAGCGCATCAGCCCAGGCCAGGCTGGCGAGGCAACCGTCGATGTCATCTTCATTGTTGGCCGCCAAGACGGCAGCGGTCACGGCGTTCATGCTAGAGCTCCATCACCTGGCGATAGGCGGTTAGGCGCGGGGCTGCCTGGTCTGCCGTCAGGACGCCCGAGGCGATCTGCCGCTCGGTGGCTCGACGTTGAGCGCTCATGCCCACACGGATGATGCGCCGCGCCAGCCAGCGGTAGAGCCGCGAGTAGTAGCGGTCAAAGAGCATAAGCCGGCTACGCCAGAGCGCCACAAACATGCGCTCGCGAAACTGGCTTGTGCTCTGCCCCGCAAAATGCACGATACGTGCCGCCGGCGCCAGATAGATCCCCCAGCCGGCGCGTCTGGCCCGAAGGCAATAGTCGATCTCTTCACAGTACATAAAGTAGGTCTCATCAAAGAGACCCACAGAACGCAACACCTCACGACGGATGAGCATGGCTGCACCCAGGGGGTGGTCGATGGCAAAGGGGAGCCCGCGAGCATAGCGCCGCCGTGGATAGCGCCCATTGAGGGGCGAATCGAGCAGACGGTGGTGCAGCGGCCAGAAATCCAGCAGCAGCATTGCCAAGGTGGGAAAGTGAAAGGCGCCATGCTGAAAGCCGCCATCGCCATAGGCAAGCTGAGCACCGGCGATGCCAGCCGCGGGCAGATCACGCATCACCGTCAACAACTGTGCCAAGGCATCTTCTGCCAACACGGTGTCGGGGTTGAGCACCAGGAACCACTCGGGGATATCTTTGCGCGCCAACAGAGGCCGCAGTGCGCGGTTGGCGCCGCCGGCATAGCCCAGGTTCTCGTCGAGCGCCAGCAGAATGGCCTGCGGATAGGTCTGGGCCACCATTTCGGCACTGCCATCGGTCGAGGCGTTATCCACCACCCAGACCTCACCGTCGGTGCCCGCATGGCTCAGAGCACGAAACACCGATGCCAGACAGCCACGCGTCAGCTCACAGACGTTATAGCTGACGACGACGACGGCCAGCGACATCAGAAGCCCACAGAGATCTGCGTCGGCTCGACTCGATCTTGCACGACCCACACCTGCTCGTGAAGCAGGCCGATCCAGTAATACGGCTCAGTGACCACCGGCGGGTCGACCACCTGCAGATGCCCAACCACCGTGACGGTCTGCCCGGGCATGAGGTACTGCTGCGGCCCCTGAGCTGTGTTCACCGTAGTGAGCTCGTCATCCATGCCGAGCTGCCAGCGGAAGGGATAGGAGCGCCCCGAGGTGTTGCCCTCATAGTCGAGGCCGATACGAAAGATGCCCGGCTCCTCATACTCGCCGAGGGTGTTGTAGTTCTCTGATGTGGTATAGGTTGTGCCGGGCTCGGGCCCGCGCGTGCGCACCGGCACGCGCCCCTCGTTCTTGACGGTGCACGTAAAGGTGATGGTGCCCCCCAGAGCCACCACCGACGGCTCGAAGACGGCCGCGCCATTCACGATGACCACCTGCGGCACGCCGCCCTGGGAGATGGTCAGTTGGCCACTGACGCGAGCCCGGTTGCCGACGGCATCATCAGCCTCGACCACCACCGTATAGTCGCCATCGGGAGGCGGTGTGGCGCCCAGGTCTACACCGGCATCATAGTCATGCTCGTGAGGACCAGGCGCGCCCACCTCGCGGATCTTGTCCTCGGGTACGGGATACTTGATGCCATCCTCGCCCACCAGGTAGACCTCAACGCGGGCGGCCTCTTTGTTGAGGGTATAGCCGATGCTCACGCGATCAGTGATGCCGTCGCGGTTGGGGGTAAACACGTTGGGCCAGATGCTCAGGCCCTGGATCTCGAGCGGCACCGGGTCACCATCAGAGATCGTCAGCGGCACCTCGGCCGTGTTGATACGGCCCCGCTCATCGACCGCTTCAAAGCGCACCGTGTAGCTGCCATCGGGCAGCAGGCGGTCGTTGATCACCCCACCAAAGAGGGCGGCGCGCCCACCACGCGAACGACGCTGCCCCTCGCGAAAGGGGTGACGATTGCCCTCGGCATCGACCACGTAGATGCTGATGGTCGACTGGCGCGAGAGACTATAGGTGATCTCGGCGATATCGCTGACGCCATCGGCGTTGGGAGAGATCACCGCTGGTCGGACGGTGACGTCGGTCAGAAAAGGGCGGGCCTGGCATCCGGCTGGCAGAATCAGCAGCAAGGCCAGGGTGAGCGCCGCCAAAGCGCGCTTTGAGACGCGCATAAAACCTCCTGATGCAGCACAGACTCTACAATAGACTGGCATGGGCGAGTGTAACCATGGCGGGCAAGAGCGTCAACTGGCCGTTCCAAGCCGTCTCACTTGTGGGGCATCCCTTTGCCGCTCCAGGCGTCAAGACTAGAATGCTGCACATCAGAGTGACAGTGAGGCGCGATGTTCACCTACGAGCAGGCGTTGCGGCAGATCTTTCGACGCACCGACATCGAGCGTGGCGACCGGCCACCCTATTCGGAACGCATCTGGCGTTTGGAGCGCGTTCATGAGCTGCTGAACGCCCTGGGCGACCCTCAACAGCGCTACGCCAGCGTGCATGTGGCCGGAACCAAGGGCAAGGGGTCGACCACGGCCATGATCGCGTCGGCGCTGCGCGCGGCCGGCCTGCGCACGGGCATGTACACCTCGCCGCACCTGCACACCTTTCGCGAGCGCATACAGGTGGACGGTGAGCCCATCACCGAGCAAGACCTGGCGCGTTTGATGTGGCAGATGGCGCCAGTGCTCGATGCGCGCCCAGAGGTGACTGTCTTTGAGATCATCACGGCGTTGGCCATGCACTATTTCGCCGAGGCCGGCGTCGACTGGGCCGTCTTTGAAGTGGGCATGGGCGGCCGCCTCGATGCGACCAACATCTTGCAGCCGCGAGTGGCGGTGATCACGTCGATCAGCCTCGATCACATGGCCATTCTGGGTTCGACGGTGGCGCAGATCGCTGGCGAAAAGGCGGGCATCATCAAGCCGGCCGTGCCCGTCGTCTCGGCGCCACAACAGCCCGAGGCGCTGGCGGTGATTGCACAAGTGGCGGCCGAGCGCGGCGCGCCGCTCACCCTGAGCGGGAGAGACTGGCACTGGCAGCGTCTGCCAGCGAACGTGGCGCCGCGCGGCCTGTGCCTGCACCGCGCGGGCAACCGCGAGCAGCCCGAGTATCCGTCGCTGACGGTGCCGCTGGTGGGCGACCATCAGCTCGAGAACGCCGTTAACGCCGTCATGGCCCTCGAGGTGCTACGCGACCAGGGACTGTGCATCAGCCGCGACGAGATCGTCGCTGGCATTGCCAGCGTGCGCTGGCCAGGGCGCTTTGAGGTGCTCCAGCGCGACCCCACGCTGGTGGTCGATGGCGCTCACAACGTCGACTCGATGGCAAAGCTGGTGCGCACCATCGAGGCCGAGTTCCCCGGCCAGCGACCCGGCGTGGTGTTCGGGGCGGGGCGCGGCCACGTGCCCGCCGAACTGCTGGGTGTGCTGGCCGAGCATGTGAGCGCGCTGCACCTGGTGCGCGCCAACCACCCCAAGGCGGCCGACGTGGACGAGTTGGCCGAGGCCGCTCATAGCCTGGGCATCACAGCCTACGCCGGCGAGAGCGTCGCCCAGGCGCTCTCGCTGGCCCTGCACGAGGCCAGCCCCAACGGCCTGGTACTGGCCACGGGCTCGCTGTTTGTGGTGGCCGAGGCACGCCGAGCCTGGATGCGCCTCAGCGGGCTACCAGAGCCGCCCAGTGATCCGCCCGACTGCTACTAGCGTTGGCGCCGGGGCGAGCATGGCTCGCCCCGGCGATGTGCATCTCTACAGAGTGACCTGCGGCAGCTTTTGCAGCGAGGTCCGGATCAACTCCTCAGGATAGGCATAGTCCTCAAGCCTGCCACCCAAGTAGGCGTCATACGAGCCCAGATCGAGAAAGCCGTGGCCGCTGAGGTTAAAGACGATAACACGCTCTTCCTCTTTGGCCTTGGCGTCAAGCGCCTCGTCGATGGCGGCGCGGATGGCGTGGGCCGACTCGGGCGCGGGGATAATGCCCTCAGAGTGTGCAAACAGCGCCGCGGCCTCAAAGGTGGGCACCTGGTGCACGGCGATGGCGTCGATCAAACCGAGGTGGTGGCCCAGCGCCAGGATGGGCGCCACGCCGTGGTAGCGCAGGCCACCGGCATGGATGCGGGGCGGCACAAAGTCGTGACCGAGCGTGTGCATCTTGACGATGGGCGCCATCTTGGCGGTGTCGCCATAGTCAAAAGCGTAGAGGCCCTTGGTCATCGTGGGGCAGGCCATTGGCTCGACGCCCACCAATCGCGTCTTGGCGCCATCGCGCAGGTTGTTACGCAGGAACGGCAGGGCAATGCCGCCAAAGTTAGAGCCGCCGCCCACGCAACCGATCACCACGTCGGCCTCGACGCCAGCCATGTCGAGCTGCATGAGCGTCTCTTCGCCAATGACCGTCTGGTGCATCAACACATGGTTCAACACGCTGCCCAGCGAGTACTTGGTGTCGACGTTCTTGATGGCCACTTCACAAGCCTCGCTGATGGCCATGCCCAGGGTGCCGGGGCAGTCGGGGTCGCTGGCCAGAATGCCGCGGCCCGACTCGGTCTCGTTGCTGGGGCTCGGCGTCACCGAGGCGCCAAAGAGCTGCATCACCGACCGGCGGTAGGGTTTTTGTTCGTAGCTCACCCGCACCATATAGACCTTGCACTCCATATCGAAAAAGCGCGTGGCCATGGCCAGGGCCGAGCCCCACTGGCCGGCGCCCGTCTCGGTGCTGAGCTTGGTGATGCCCGCCGCCTTGTTAAAAAAGGCCTGGGCGATGGCGGTGTTGGCCTTGTGACTGCCACAGGGGCTGGCACCCTCATACTTGTAAAAGATCTTGGCAGGGGTGCCCAGGGCCTTTTCGAGGCGCACGGCCCGCATCAGCGGCGTGGGCCGGTAGAGGGCATAGATATCGCGCACCTCGGATGGGATGTCAATGTAGCGCTCCTGGCTGACCTCTTGCAGGATCAACTCCATGGGAAAGAGTGGCTCCATATCGGCGGGCCCTGCTGGCTGCATCGTTAGCGGATGCAGTGTGGGCGGCAGTGGCTGCGGCAGGTCTGCCTGGATGTTGTACCACTGTTTGGGAATGTCGTTCTGCGTCAGGTTGAACTGCGTTTGCATGATGCTTCTCCTTTGCTATGACAAGTCGAGCTAGACGACCTTGGCCACATCGCTCCCGCCTGATCCACCTCCTCATACCACGCCAGAAGACAAAACAGGCCCTCATCCCCAAAAGGGACGAGGGCCTGTTGCTCCCGTGGTGCCACCCTATTTAGCCCGGCCCAGAAACAGAAAACCCCGCCGTGATGGCGGGGAATCTTGGGCCAGCCTCACTCTGCAGGTACAGGACTGGTGCAATGACACTGCACGTCCGATACCCTCTGCCCTGATAACGGTGGCGACTCCGTTGCCACCTACTATGATTCGGTGGCACAGCTCCCGGGCCCATTCACCGCCGGCGCTGATACCGGGCTCTCACCGACC
>JAAYDS010000416.1 GCA_012729155.1 Chloroflexota bacterium
ACAATCGGCGCGCCGCCCGTACAGATAACCAGACGCTCATAGTCTATGGAGCGGCCATCGGCTGTGGTGACGCACCGAGCAGCAGTGTCGAGGGCCACAACGCGCGTTTCGAGCAGCGGCGTCACGTCATGACGTGTGTAAAAGTCGGCCGATCGATAGGCGAGCCGCGCTCGCGGTATCTTGGCGGCGAGATAATGATCGAGCAGTGGCCGGGAGTAGATTGGATGAGGCTCTTCGGAGATCATCATGATCTGAGCGCGCTGATCATGAGCTCGCATCGCCTCGACCACCCCCACAGCTGCCGCCGAGTTGCCGACAATGACCACTTTCACAGCCGCGCCTCCTCGTCGATTACCTCGTACGTGAGGCCCTCATTGGGGCAATTGGCAACACAGGCCGGAACATCGGCGAAATAGCATAGATCGCACTTGCTGGCCACCTGAGTGCCCAGCAGGTTCTGCTGAATGGCCCCGACGGGGCAGACCATGATGCACATCCAGCAGCCCACACACCGAGACTCGTCACAGATGATGGCGCCGGTGCGCTCGTCGCGGTGCATGGCGCCCGAGATGCAGGCTTCGAGACAGCTCGGGTCCTGGCACTGGCGGCATTGCAGCGCAAATGAGATGGGCCCATCCTCTTCGACCAGCACACGCGGCATCACGGTCTTGCGCTCGGTCTTGAACGCTTTGATGATGTCACGTGAAGTCGAGTGTGCCACCAGGCAGTACACCTCACATAGCCGGCAGCCGATACAGTGCTCTTCGTGGATCACAATGCGCTTCATCCTGCCCCCTAGCAGCCCGCTGCCTTGATGCCCAGGGCATCCAGCTCCACCTGATTTAGACCCACACCGCGGAGATGATCGCGATTGCCGCGCAGGCTCTCGATAGCGTTGATGCCCATGCCTCCCATCATCTCTTTGATCTCGAGCGACCAGGCTCGTAGCAGATTGGCGAGCCGGCGCTCGCCGATGTTGGGATTCAGCCGCTTGGTGAGATATGGGTCTTGGGTGGCAATACCCCAGTTGCAGCGCCCGGTGTAGCAGTTCTGACAGAGATGGCAGCCCATTGCGACCAGGGCGCTGGTGGCGACATAAACTGCGTCAGCGCCCAGAGCAATGGCCTTGAGCACATCAGCGCTGCTACGGCAGCTCCCAGCGGCGATGATGGATGCGCAATGCCGGATACCTTCGTCACGCAGACGCTGGTCGACGGCGGCCAGTGCCACTTCAATGGGGATGCCAACATTGTTGCGCACAACCGTCGGAGCGGCGCCCGTGCCTCCCCGCATGCCATCGATAGCCACGATATCAGCCCCCGCCCGCACGATGCCACTGGCGATGGGTGCGATGTTGTGCACTGCCGCGACTTTGACACTGATGGGCTTGGCGTAGTGCGTCGCCTCTTTGAGGGCATAGATCAACTGCCGCAGGTCTTCGATTGAGTAGATATCGTGGTGGGGCGCAGGCGATAAAGCGTCAGCGCCTTGTGGGATCATACGCGTCCGTGAGACATCGGGCGTGACCTTCTCACCGGGGAGATGGCCTCCGATACCCGGCTTGGCGCCCTGGCCGATCTTGATCTCCAGGGCGGCCACTGCATTCAGGTAGTCGAGATGAACGCCAAAGCGGCCAGAGGCCACCTGGGCGATGGTGTTGGCCCCATAGGCGTAGAGCCCGGGGTGTAGACCACCCTCACCTGTGTTATAGAAAGTCCCCACCTGACGAGCAGCCCGCGCCAGTGACTGGCAGGCGTTGATGCTGATCGAGCCATATGACATTGCCGAAAACATCACCGGGATCGACAACTCGAGCTGTGGGCCAGGGACGGCTTCGGCGGCGAGGGCGCCGCCCTGCTCGAAAGCGAG
>JAAYDS010000417.1 GCA_012729155.1 Chloroflexota bacterium
CCGCTGCTGCTGGCGGCGCTGGTTGGCGCGGTGGGCTCGCGGGCGATGTGGCGGGCGTGCTGGGCGGCACTCGCCCTGCTGGCCACGCTGGCGCTGGGCCTGGCGGCCGCTGGCGCTGGGCATGCTGTAGAGCTGTGCCAGGGGGCCTGGGGCAGCAAGGTGAGGCTGCAAATGGCGTCGCCGGCGAGCTGGCTGGTGACCGGCGTGCTCTGGTGTGCGGTGCTGGTCTACCTGGCGCCCATCTGGCTGCCCAAGGCTGACGGCCCGCCAGACAGGCTGACAGCTGACGCCCACAGCCCGCCGCGCCGGGCCGCTGTGGGCTTGCTGCTGCTGGCCGCCATCTGTGCTGCTCTACTGGTCGATGATCTGATGGCGCGGGTGGTGGCGCTCGATCTGGCTTCGCTGTTCGTCGCGCTTTTGATCCTGCTGTACACCCCCTCTGCATCTGCACGCTATGTGGTCCTCTGGCATTACCTGCTATTGCGCATCGGTGATCTGTCGTTTCTGCTGGTGGCCCTGTGGTTGGGCGTACGCACAGGCACGTGGAGCATCGGCACGGCCTTTGCGCAAGCAGGCCAGCTCGATGGCCGCGGCCTTGCCCTGCTGCTGGCCGCAGGCCTGTTGGCGGTTTGGGTCAAGCTGGGGCTTGAACCGGTGGACCGCTGGACCTGGGCCGTGGCGAGGCTGCCACAGGCCGAGCGCACCCTGATCTTGAGCGCGGGCCAGCCGCTGCTGGGGCTGTACCTGCTCTACCGGCTGCGCCCAGCGCTCGAGGCCGCAGGCCTGGCGGCTCAGGTGGCGCTGGCGGGCCTGGCGCTGACCGCGGCGGCCGTCTCGCTGGCGAGGCCTGGCCGGGGCCAAAGCCGGCTTGTGCGGTGGCTGCTGTTGCACAGCGCCGCCGGCGTGCTGGCCGTGGCCTTTGGCCTGGCGCGCCCCTATATGATGAGCTTTACGGCCGTGCGCCTGATCCTGTGCCTGGCCATGGCCAACGAGCCCATCACAACCGACGAGCCCACAGCCCCCCCGCTGCGCGGCCTACGCACGATGGTGGGCCTGGCGGAACGGGCAGAGAGAGGCCTCGAAGGCGCAGTAACAGCCTTGGGGTCAGCGCCACAGGCGCTGGGGGCCTGGCTCGTGCGCTCTGCGCCCACGCAGCGCGCATTGACGGCTGCGGCGAGGGCGCCGGATTGGCTGGGTGAAGGGCTACAGCGCTGGCACACGGGGCGGTTGCGGCGCAACCTGCTCATGGCCGCGCTGGTGCTGGCGCCTCTGGCCCTGGTGATGCTGTACGCCTATCGGAGCGCGCCATGATCACACCGGCGTTGACCTCTCTCTGCCTGGCGCTGGCTCTGTTGGTGCCCTTGGTGGCCGCGGCCACCGAGTTGACCCTGCGCGGCCGCGCGCTACGCCTGGCGGCGCCACTGGCGCTGACGGCGGTGTTGGGCAGCGGGCTGCTGCTGGCTCAGGCGTGGAGCAGTGCTTACGGGCAGGCTGCGGTGGCAAGCTACCTGCCGACGCTGGTGGGGCCAGGTTGGCGCCTGGCGTGGCGGCTCGACGGGCTAGCGCTGCCCTTTGTGGTCAACCTGCTGCTAGTGACCGTGTTGGCATTCTGGTACGGACAAGACTATGTACCGGTTGGGGCGCAGCCCCATGCATATTATGCGCTCATGCTGCTCTTTTTCGATGGCATGTTAGGGGGGCTGCTGGCCGACGATCTGGTTTTGCTGCTGGTCGCGTGGGAGGTGATGCTGCTGGCCTCGGCCGCGCTGCTCTTGCGCTGGGGCAGTGGACCCGACGTGGCCGCCACAACGGGGCGGTACTTTGTGTATACACAGGCTGGCTCGCTGCTGTTGATGGCCGCCTTTGCCTGGCTGGCAAACAGCTGTGGCAGCACCAGCCCCCAGGCCGTGGCAGCCCATATAGCGCTGCAGGGCCTGCCCGGGCTGCGGGCTGTGACCATCGCGCTGCTGTTAGGCTTTGGCGTCAAGATGGCTATCGTGCCGCTGCACGGTTGGCTGCCTGATGCGCACGCAATCGCGCCCATGCCCGTAACGGTGCTGCTTGCGGCGGCTATGCTCAGCCTGGGGGCCTATGGCATCATCCGCTTTATCCCAGGCATGTTGGGCGCCCAGGCGCTGGCCGCCGTTCAGACGCCTCTGCTGATCGTAGCGCTGGCCTCGCAGGTGTACGGTGCGTTGATGAGCCTAGCGAGCCGCGACATCAAGCGCATCGTGGCCTATTCGAGCGTGAGCCAGATGGGCTATGTGCTCTTTGGGGTGGCCGCGCTCTCGATGCTGGGCCTCACCGGCAGCGTGTTGCACCTCATCAACCACGGCGTCATCAAAGCGCTGCTGTTTATGACCATCGGGCTGGTGATACACCGCACCGGCCGCCGACAGATCGACGCGCTCGGGGGGCTGGCGGCAAAGCTGCCCTGGACCATGGCTGCGCTGGCGCTGGGCGGCGCAGCCATCGCTGGCATCCCGCCCCTGCTCGCGTTCCACAGCGAGTGGCGCATCCTCGCGGCGGGCCTGGCCTCGGGTCGGCCATTACTGGGCGTGGTGGCGTTTGGCGCGCCGCTCCTGACAATAGCCTATGTGCTCCTCTTGGTGGGCAGGTTGGCCCTGCGCGCAGCGCCCGAGAGACTGGGCGTGAGGCTCGCCCCGCTATCGATGGCGGCCAGCACGGCCGTGGCCGCGGGCCTGGTGTTGCTGATGAGCCTGCTGAGTGGGCCATTGGGTCGTTGGGTGGCATCATTGCTGCCGAACCCGATGGGCGGCCCCCTATGAGTGTATGGCGGACGGGCGAGCGCCTGTGGGCGGCGACGATGGTCGCTCCGCTGGCCATACTAGGCACTGGTGCCGTGCTGGTCTATCTATTGGCGCGTCTGATCACCCGGCGTAACGAGGTGTTGGCAGCAACGACAGCTCTGCTGCTCGTGGCGGCGCTGCTAGCCACCTTGCCCTGGGCGCAGACCGCGGCCCGCGGCGAGCTACTGACCTGGCCGGCCGTGGGCGTACCCACCTTGCGCGCCGAGCCAGGCGCAGCCCTGCTGGCGATCACCGCATTGGTGTTGGGGCTGGGAGTAGCGCTCTACTCAGGGGCCTACCTGGCCCTCGATCAGCGCCCGGATCGCTACTATCCCCTGCTGCTGTTGATGCTTACGGGTCTGCTGGGCATGGTATCAGCGGCAGACCTGTTCACCCTGTACCTGTTGACGGTGCTTACCAACGCGTCGGCCTATGTGCTGGTGGCGTTTAGGCGCAGCACCGAGACCGCCATCGAGGCCGGGTTCAAGTACGCCATCACCGGCAGCCTGGGTTCTGTGATGATGCTGGCGGGCGTGGGCTACTGCTGGCGCGCCACAGGCACGCTTACACTACCGCTCACCGCTCTGGCAAGCGATGGCTGGCATCTGCTAGGGCTGGCGCTGATCACCTTTGGGCTGCTGATCAAAGCGGCGGTCTTTCCGGCGCACGCCTGGCTGCCCGACGCGCATGGCCGCGCACCCAGCAGCGTCAGTGCCCTGCTCTCGGGCATTCTGGTGCCGACGCAGCTGTATGCACTGGTGCGGCTGTTGCTGGGGCTGGCCGCGCCACGGGCCGCGCTGGGCGGCCTGCTGGTGGGCCTGGCCTGCTGCTCGATGCTCACCGGCAACGTGCTGGCGCTGCGACAGAGCTATGGCAAGCGCCTGCTGGGCTATTCGACGGTGGCGCAGGTAGGCTATATGGCGGCGGCGATGGGGCTGGGTATGGCTTATGAGCAGCCCGCGCTGCTGGCGGCCGGGCTGCTGCTGCTGGTGGCCCATGGATTACTCAAGGGGGTGGCCTTTCTGGCCAAGGGTATGCTGCACCTCTACTGCAATGCCACCACCCTCGATGACCTAGATGGCCTAGGGCGGCTGGCGCCTTTTGCATCGGGGCATTTGGCGGCGGTGCTGGTGGGGCTGGCCGGGGTGCCGCCACTGGCCGGATTCGTCGCCAAGTTCAGTGTGCTGTGGGGGCTTGCCGGAGCTGGTAGCGGGCTGGCCTATGCGGTAGGCGCGTTCTACCTGGTCAACAGTCTGGTGAGCCTCGGCTACTATCTACCGCTGATCGGCCGGCTGGCGCGCGGCACCGCGGTGCAAAGCGCCACCGCGGCGCAAGATGACACCAGCTCGAGCCGCCCTAGCCTCTGGATGCGCGCACCCGTGGCCGGGCTGACATTGCTGGCGGTGCTGTTGGGCGTGTGTCCAGGGCCAGTCTGGCGGCTAGCCGAGCAGACAGCCGCATATCTGTTGGCGTGGGGGAGCTGATGGTGGCAGAAGCCGTGCGGCACCCGTTGCTGGCGCTGGGGCTCTTTATGGCGCTGGCGATGTTGCTCTACCACTGGTCAGGGCGCGTGGCGCCGCAAGGCGGCAGCAGCAGTGCCAGGCGATCTCCCTATGCCTGCGGGCAAGACCTGCTGCCCTCTGGCGAGCGGCTGTCGTACAAAGTGTTCTTTCGGCTGGCATTGATGTTTATTGTGGTACACATCGCTGCGCTCATCTCAATGCTGCTGCCGCTGTTGGGCCGCGAGCCCGCTGTGGCAACGCTCTATCTGCTGGGGACGGGTGTCTGCGTTGACATCCTGACAAGAGGAGGCGACTGACACGTGGAGCGGGTGTTACGCTGGGCCAGAAGACGCTCTCCCTGGGTGCTGCACTATAACAGCGGCGGCTGCAACGGCTGCGACATCGAGCTGCTCGACGTGCTGACGCCTCGCTGGGATGTGGAGCGCCTGGGCATTGTCAAGGAGGCTGCGCCACGACACGCCGACATTCTGGTGTGTACGGGGCCGATCACGCTGAAATCGCGCGAGCCGTTATTGCGCATTTATGAGCAGATCCCAGAGCCGAAATGGGTGGTGGCGTTGGGCGCCTGCGCCTGTAGCGGCAGCCTGTTTGGTGGTAGCTATCACATGCTGGGGGGTGTCGACCAGTTGCTGCCAGTGGCGCGCTACGTACCCGGCTGCCCCTGCCGGCCCGAGGCAATCATCACAGCGCTGGCCGAGCTGTTGGAGACGATATGAGTGAGAGACCGGTGTGGTGGCAGGCGGTTGAGGCAGCCGTGGGTGCACCGCTGGCGGTGGACGCGGTGGGCGGCGGCGAGGCTGTGATCGACGTGGCGGCCGAACGGTTGCTGGCCACGGTGAGCGCCCTGCGGCAGGCCTGGCCCGCGCTGCACCTGACCGCCATCACCGGGCTGTCTATCGGTGGAGAGGTCGTGCTGCTCTACCACCTGCTGCTCGACGGCGGCCTGACGCTGCGAGTGCGCTGCCCTGGCGCGCCGCCGAACGCGCCCTCACTGGCACCCTCCTGGCCTGCGGCCAACTGGTACGAGCGCGAGGCGCACGATCTGCTTGGCGTCGCCTTCAAGGGGCACCCTAACCTGGCGCCCCTGCTGGTGGCGCGAGACTGGACTGGCGGCCCGCCGCTGCTGCCCGTTGAGGGAGAGAGATGAGTCGCGTCACCGTGCCCATCGGCCCGCAGCACCCGTTGCTCAAAGAGCCGATCGCCCTTCGCCTGGATGTAGTGGGCGAGCGCGTGGTGGCGGCTGAGATCGAGATCGGCTATGTGCACCGGGGGCTCGAGCGGCTACTGCAAGGGCGGACCTTTCAGCAGGGCGTGGCTGTGGTCGAACGGATCTGTGGCATCTGCTCACATGCACACACCACAGCGTATTGCCAAGCGGTTGAAGCGCTGATCGACGTGGACCTGCCGCCGCGCGCAGCGGCCATCCGTACCCTGCTATGTGAGCTCGAGCGGCTCCACAGCCACCTGCTGTGGCTAGGCGTGCTGTCTGAGGCGATTGGCTTCACAACCGTGTTTATGTACGCCTGGCGCGACCGCGAGCAGGTTCTGGATGCGATGGAGCTGATCTCGGGCGGGCGGATTGCGCATGGGGCCAACGTGGTGGGCGGCGTGCGTGAAGATGTCTCACCGGCGCAGGCTCGCGAGGTGCTGACGATGCTGCGGCAACTCGAGACGCAACTGGGGCTGTATCAGGAGTTGGTCGAGCGCGATCGTTCGTTCCACCGGCGTACGCGGGGCATTGCTGTGCTGAGCGCGGCCCAGGTGCAGGCCTATGGCGTGGTAGGGCCAATGGCACGGGCCTCAGGCGCTACGCTCGACATACGCCGTAGTGCGCCCTATGCCGCTTATGGCTGGCTCGAGGTGCCCGCCGCCGTGACCAACGAGGGCGATGTATGGGCGCGCGCCTGGACGCGCGTGCAGGAACTGCAGCACAGCATCGATCTCTGCCGGACGCTGCTCTCGGCGCTGCCAGCAGGGCCTCTGGCGCGGCGCGTTGCGGAAAGGGTTCAAGCCGGCGAAGCTGTCTCCCGAGTCGAAGCGCCACGCGGTGAGCTCTTTTACTACGTGCGCTCAGAGGGCGAGCGCACAGCCGCACGCGTCAAAGCGCGCACCCCCACCCTGCCAGCGCTGCTGGCCATGGCAGAACTGCTGCCGGGGCTGCAAACCGGGGATATCGCCGCTGTGGTGGCTGGGTGCGACCTGTGCATGGCCTGCGCCGATAGATAGGATACTGGGTATGCACACTTTGCTGACACTGGGAGAACTGCTGCTCTTTCCGGGATTGGCCTACCTGGTGACGGTGGCCCTGTTGCTGGCCTGGGTCGACCGCAAAGCGCTGGCGGTGTTGCAGGGGCGTGTCGGGCCGCCGATCTACCAGCCGCTCGCTGACCTACTCAAGTTACTGGGCAAAGAGGACCTCGACACAGAGGGCTCCGATGCGCGGCTGGCGGCCCTGTTGCCCATGATCTCTCTGGCGTGCGCGTTGACGGCCGGGCTGATGACGCCCGTGGGAAACCACGCCGTGATCTCGTTCGAGGGCGACCTGATGGTCACGCTCTTTCTACTGAGCGTGCCTACGTTGGGTCTCTTTCTCGCGGGGTGGATCGTTCCCAGCGTGTACAACATGTTGGGCGGCAACCGGTCTCTGCTGCAGTACTTTTGCTACGAGGTGCCGCTGCTACTGGGGTTGGCAGGGCCGGCTGCTCTGGCGCGCACGTGGCGCCTTGCAGCACTCATGTCTGCGCAGAGCGCCTACCACTGGCACGTGTTGGCGATGCCGGTGGGCTTTGCGGTTGCCACGCTGGGGCTTATCGGCAAGCTCGAGCGTGTGCCGCTGGACACCCCGCATGCCAAGGCCGAGATCGGCGCCGGGCCGCTCACCGAATACAGCGGACGCAAGCTCGCGCTATGGCGGCTGACGGCCTGGGTTCAGACGCTGGTAGGCATCAACCTCATGGTAGCCGTCTATCTGGGAGGCGCAGATGTGGTGTGGCCCTATTGGGGCTTTGGGGTCTATGCCGTCAAGGTGGTCGGCTATATGGGCGGCCTGGCTCTGGTGCAGGCGCTCTACGCGCGGCTGCGCGTCGACCAGGTGGCCGAGATGAGCTGGCGATTGCTGGTGCCGCTGGGTCTGCTACAGCTGGCGGTCACCGTGTGGATGGGGGCATGACCATGCCCCAAACACCATCGCGCAGCTACCTGCTGCGGCACCTGTGGGAAGCGCTGCGGCGCGGACGGCAGACGGTCGATTTTCCGGCGGGGGAGCCGGATATCGCCTCTACCTACCAGGGAAGATTGACCGTGGCCATCGAGCGCTGCCGAGGCTGCGGGCTGTGCGTGCGAGTATGCCCTGCGGCCGCCCTAGAACTGACGCGCCTGGACGGCGGCGGCTTGCGGATGGCAGTTCACCATCAACGGTGTGCCGTGTGCGGCCTGTGCGAGCTGGCATGCCCCGCCGATGCGATCTGGCGGCTGGCGACATTCGCGGGTGCGAGCGACGACCTCGCGCAGCTGACCGATACCTTTGAGCGCCCGGGCGGACGCACGAACGGCGACCAGGGCCCAGCGCCCGACCTCAGCCTGTAATAGCCCGCAGCAGGCATTGGCGTGTCGCACGCGGCGCACGAGGCCAAGCGCGGCCTGGGCAGGCGGGCGACGCTCTCGCTACCCTTCCATCTGCTTTAGCACATCGGCGGCCAGGCGCGACGCCGTCTTGACCTCGTCAGCATCAAAGAGCTGGGTGGTCACCGTGGTCTGCGTGGCCCCTACCGATAGCGCTGCCAGCACGCTGGCGAGGTTGGTGACCCCATCTGGCATGCGCGCGATGGCCATGCCGTCATAGGGTCCATAGCAGTGATAGTAGCATAGCAGCTCGCCGCCCAGCGCCCTCACCATCCGCGCGACGTACTCGGGGTTGTCGATGGCGCCCCTGGCCATGGCGCCCAGCGCCTCGGGCTTGTATCGCCACTGGCTCATGAACGTTGGCATGTCGCCCCCCTTTGGACCACAGCTTATGGTCAACTTGAGCATAGGCGATGGCGACTCTGTTGTCAACGCCTCTCTGCTGGACCAATCATTCGGGCGTCAGGCCGAGGGCTGTCCCCGCTGGCGGCGCTCGTTCGTCATACGGGTTGTAGGGTGGTGAAGATGAGTTGTGATGAAAGGAGTCCGATGCAGATGCCAAGAGCGATTGTCGTTTGGGTGGTGGCTCTGTTGTCCGTCACCCTGTTGATCGGTGCGCCGGCAATGGCCGCCGAACCGACGGAGGGGCCGTTGGGCCCGTCACAGAGCGGTCTATGCCCGGTTGAGCAGTGGCCTGTGCGAGCATGGGACCGTCTGCGCGCCTGGTTCTGCCTCGGCGATGGGCAGGCGTGGGACGACATGCCCGGTCTGCGCCTGGGGTTGCTCTGGAGACATGGCGTGGACGGTGAGAGCCTGGAGCCACGCCGCAGCGACGCTGCCTGGCGAGACGATCGCCCTATTGCAGAGCCGCCGCGCAAGGCACCAGGCCCGGCCGTAGACTGCCCGTTTGTCGACGACGATGGCGATGGCCTGTGCGACCTCTGTGGACGACCGCATGATGGCGCATGCCCCTGTGACGGCGACTGCGAGCCGGCACTGCAGCGCGATCAGCTACGCTCCGGGGAGCAAGATCAGATCCAGCAAAGAGATCAGGATGGTCAGCAGGTCCAGGCCGAGAGTGGCCAGCCCGGAGCGCCTCAGGGTGGCACTGAAGGCAATCAGGGCAAGGGCGGCCGGTAACGGCCAGGGGGTGCGGGCAGGCAGGCGCTTGGAGCATCCGCCGTCAGCGTGGCGGCCCTCGAGGCGCGTGCCATGAGCCGTTGCCATGGTGATGGGCAGGCGAATCTGAGCTATGATGCCTGTGACGGGCGTGTGGCCATCGCTGTCGAGAGCGGTGGCCGCCAGGTCTACGGTTGTCACAGCGTTGCAGCACAACGCCAGCGCGTAGCCAGCCAGAATCGCCTCTCGCAGGTCATCGGCTTGGAAAGAAGCGGCCCCCGCTCAGGGACAGATATGAAGGCTGACACCCTGCCATCCACGGATACCGAGCTCGAGTCTCTGTACCGACAACATGCCGAGCCGTTGCTCAACTACCTCTATCGGCTGTTGGGTAACAGGAGTGAGGCAGAAGAGGCCATGCAAGACACGTTCGTCAAAGCCTGCGGTGCGCTGGAGCGACTGCCAGCCGACGCGAACCAGCGGGCCTGGCTGTACCGCATCGCCACCAACACGGCCAGCGACAGGCTGCGCCGACGCCGCTTGATCCGCTGGCTGCCGCTTTTGGCGAGCGATGGGGCCACGCCGACGGCCGAGCGCCCGGAGCATGTTGCCGTCGATCGCACCGACGTTGACCGTGCGCTGAGCCAGTTA
>JAAYDS010000418.1 GCA_012729155.1 Chloroflexota bacterium
TCGACGCTCTGTTCAAAGGGCACCCGTGGAGATGAGGTAGTCAACGGCGCCCGCAGATCGTAGGGATGCAGTGTCTCATAACCCATCGCCTCGCGGCGCACCCGCCAGTAACGATGCAAGATGGGCAGGTTGCGCACAAAAGTCTCTAGCACACTTTGGTACACCTCGGCGGGGATATGATTGTCGGCCAGTGCAGCCTCCAGCGAGGTGTCGAAGCGACGAGCGCGGGCCAGGAACCAGTCACGCTTGATGCCGAATGACATACAGGCGGCCATGCTGTTCTTGAGCGCCAGATGCGCGTTGGTGTAGCTCAGGTAGGCGCTGCGCCGCACAGCGCGATCGACATGGGTGATTAGGGCGTCATAGGTGCCCTGCGCCACCTCAAGTGCCTCGCCGGTTGAGGAGACAGCCGGCCCAAAGGCAAGGTCGGCGTTGGCCATCACACTGTGGATGCCGGCGCCGCTCTCCAGAGGCTCGATAGCTTGGCCCAGCACCTCTTCCACCTCGGCAGAGCGAATGTGGGGCGCGTGCCGCTCGAGCTCGTCAAAGTAGTGCCTGAATCGCGTCAGGCGGGGCTCCTGGTCGGCCCAACGTTGTAGCACCTCAGCGCCGATGGCCAGGAGTTCGGGCTCGGCAAATGAAGCCGCCGCGGCCAGCTCAGCATGCACCCCGATTGCCTGAGACTCGCGTCCTCCCGCCGCCTGATCGGTGGTGTCTACCGCATACTGACAACTGGCATAGACATAGAGCTTGCCCAGGCGTTCTTGCAGCCTTTCGCTCTCTTCGAGCCAGTTTGCGACGACGGTGGGTGACTCGGCCAATTGCCCTTGATAGCGCTCGATGTCGACGATGTCGCGCCGCAAGATATCGAGCTCCGCGGCCCAGTCGTCGTCGCTGGCAAATATATGTGTAAGGTCCCAACGGTAGCGTGCGTCGATCTGATCGCGGCTGGCTAGCTTTGGCATGGCTCCTCCCCTTTTGGCGTCAATTCGTCGATGCCCACCGGTCGGCCAAGTTCGGCCGACCGCCAGGCGGCTTCGGTTAGCTCGATCACGCGAAGGCCGCACTCGGCGGGCACACGGTTGCTGTCACGACCCAGGATCACATCGACAAAGTTGCGATCTGGCGTTGAATCAGCGGCGAAAGACGCCGGCTCGACCATGTGATCCTCGTCAAAGCGACGCTCGACAATGGTTCCATTGCGGTAGAGCAGGGCGCCGCGGGTGCCCCAGACGGAGAACTCTTCCCACCACATGGGGCTATGGCCGACAATAGCGATAGAGCCGCGTGCGCCATTGGCAAAGCAGAGGCTGATCGCCGAGTCGATATCGACGGCCAAATCGTAGCGGTTGATGCTGGCATAGACCTTGCTGACCACGAGGCCCGTAGTCCACAGCAGAATGTCCACCAGGTGGCTGCCAGAGTCGTTGAGTTGGCCGCCACCGCTCAGCGCAGGATCCGAGCGCCACTGTCCGCGTTGACTGTGCAGCCAATTCTGCCCTTGCAGGGCGCTCACATACGTCAGCTCTCCCAGCTGGCCAGAGAGGATCCGGTCACGGATGTAGACGTAGGGGCCCTGAAAATGGCGCTGATACGAGATCATCAGCACACGATCGCCCTGCGCCGCCATGACCTCTCGAGCGTGCGCTACCGAACAGACCAGAGGCTTTTCGCAGAGAACATGTTTGCCGCTGGCGAGGCAGTCCAGAATCTGCTGGTGATGCAGGGTGTGTGGCGTATGGATCTGGACAGCGTCAATCTCGACCTCATCCAGCATATCGAGATGGTCCATAAAGACCGGTACATGGGCCGCCTCGGGATAGTCGGCGACCATGCGTTCCATCGCATCGGGGCTGGGCTCTGTGAAGGCCACGACCTGTGCTTCAGGTATGGCGGCCAGCCGCTGCATATGCGAGCGGGCGATGCCCCCTGCGCCGATAAAGCCGATGCGCAACTTGCCCATCCGTTGCCTCCCTGCGGCGTGTGCTGTGCCAAACGCGGCCATGTTAGGCGCACCCACACAGTTGCACAACTGGCCATGCGCGCCCGTCCCTGACGCGCCTAGCGCTCACGATGCAGTAAGGATGTGACGGGCAGACTCATCCAGGCGCGGCGGTAGGCGGCCGTCTCGCCCAGCAGATAGCACAGGCGCGCGAAAGCTTGGGGTGCATCGGGTGTAGCGCCGCCAGTGCTGGGCCCGAGATGCGGCGCATCACCAGGGTGCAGGGCACGCATCTCTCCATCGCTGCGCACCAGCCCTACCTTTCCACTGGCCTCGAGCCAGCTCAATGCTGCCGCAACTGCCCCCTCAGAGACGTCGAGGATGTTTGCCATGCGTGACAAGTCGAGATGCCCTTCTCTCTGGGCTATCGCCAGTTTCACCATGCCAGCCACACGTTGCAACGCCACCGTGGTGTCGAGCGCCTCTGGCGCTGGCGTGGGCAGCAGGTACAGCACCTGCGGCTTGACGGCCGCCAACAACGCATCGAGCTCGCGAGGTCCTGGTGGTGCCTGGGTCAGCGCCAGGGCGATGTGTGGAGTCAACGCGTCTGCTGGCGCGGGATAGAGTAGCAGGTCGTCGCCAAGCTCTTGTGACAGCTCTGACAGCAACGCTTCGAGCGGCGACTCACCGCGCCAGTCTACCACCTCGATACCGTCCACGAGTTGTGCCACAGCCTGGCTTTGTGGCTGCGCCGGACGCCAGGCCTCGAGCGTGAGTTGGGCCTCTTCGCGGCCACCGTAGCGGTTCACGTGAAGCGCAAACGCCACGTCGACTGCGTCGCCGGGCTCGGGCAGAGAGCCGGCATTAAACCACATCAGGCGATGTGGCTCGCCGCCAGGCCCACTCACGAACAGGCGGCGATGGGCAGTCTCGCGCCAGCGGCTGACATCTTCGGCCCGCAAAAAGACACCACCTTCGGCCGCTAGTACAGGGGCGGGGTTGCCGGCGCCAAAGGGCCGCAAGCGTTCTAGCTGCAGAGCCAGCGCCAGGCCGGCCTCAGACCAGGGGATGACGGCGTCGACTTCAAGTACGGGCTCTGGGGCAGCCGTAGGTGCGTGCTCGCGCAGCCAACCTAACACGTTCTGGCGAAACGTCTCAAACGATCCGGGCTCAAGCGCAAAGCCGGCCGCCATGGGGTGCCCGCCCTCGCGCAGCAGCAGTGTGCGTTGCGTGGCGATGGCCTCGTGGATGTCGATGCCCTCAACCGAACGCGCCGATCCTACGCTTGGCTTGCCCTCACGATGCGCCACCACGATGGCTGGCCGACCATAGGCCTGCGCCAGTTTGCCCGCCACCAGCCCGATGACGCCCTCCTCCAGATCGTGGGCGGCCACCACGATAGCGGGGTTACGCAGCGCCTCTGGGTCTCGCTGCACGAGTTCGTCGACACGCGCATACGCGGCCTCGGTTCGCCCGCGTCGGTCAGCATTGAGGCTATCGATGGCGTTGGCAAGCTCGGCCGCGCGCTCTGCATCAGGGGTCAACAGCAGCTCAACGGCGCGGTTAGCGTCGCCGAGACGGCCGACGGCGTTGAGGCGCGGTGCCAGCTGATAGCCGATACTGCCCTCGTCAGCCATGGACGGATCGATGCCTGCAGCGCGCATCAGTGCGATCAGCCCGGGCCGGCGCGTGCGCCGAAGCACCTGGATCCCCAGTTGAATCCAGTAGCGCACGTCGCCCACCTGAGTGGCTACATCGCCCACCAGGCCGAGGGCCACCAGGTCGAGCATGGTCTCGCGAACCACAGCAAAACGCGGCGCGTCGAGGAGCGCGCAGGCGACGACGTAGGCCACGCCTACGCCGGCGAGCTCGCGGGCGGGGTGGGCTTCGGGCAAGAGCTTGGGGTTGATGATGGCCGTTGCCGCAGGCAGAACCTCACCCAGGTCATGATGGTCAGTAATGATGACGCCCACGCCAAGCTCGTTGGCCAGGGCAACGGTCTCAACATCGCTCACACCGGTGTCGCAGGTGACGATGAGGCGGATGCCGTCTGCCGCGGCCGCCCGTACCGCATCCGGGGGAAAGCCATGCCCAAGCGCTCGCGTGGGGATGCAATAGTCCACCCTGCAGCCCAGCGCCGTCAAGGCCTCATAGAGCACGGCTGTGGCCGTCTGGCCATCAGCATCGAGGTCTCCCCAGATGCGGACTGGCGCGCGGGTCAGTGCCGCCTCGCCCAGAGCACGAGTGGCAGCACAGACACCTGGAAGTGAGTGTGCCGCCACTGGTTGATAGCGTGCTGGATCGAGAAAGCGACGGGCAGCCTCTGGGTCTGTGACGCCACGCTGAGCCAGCAGCTCCGCCAGCAGAGGGTGTCCACCGACTGCCTCACGTAGCTCGGGCGATACTGCCACGGCCTCACGAACCCGCCAGCGCACCTTTACGCTCCTCTTTCTCTTGCGCGATACGCCAAAGCCCGCCGCCATGGCGGCGGGCTCGTTGCCCCCTCGAGGACCAGGCGTCTCGGATACAACAGATCATATCACGGTCGACCTGAGAGAGGCAACCGCCGCTCTCAGGCATCAAGATGGCCTAGATGACCCCCATCTCTCGGCCGACTCGCTCAAAGGCGGCCAGGCCTACATCGAGGTCTTCACGGGTATGAACGGCTGTGTTCATCACACGAATGCGAGCGAGCCCGCGCGGCACTGTGGGAAAGCCAATGGCCATGGCAAAGACGCCTTCTTCAAAGAGGCGTCGCGAGAATGCCTTGGCCAACGGCGCCTCACCCAGCATCACGGGGATGATAGGCGTCTGGCTATGGCCAGTGTCAAAACCCAACCGCTGCAGTCCGTCGCGAAAGTAAGCGGCATTATCCCAGAGCCGCTGCACCAACTCACCGCCGCTCTCGAGGATATCCACTGCGGCCAAGCAGGCAGCAGTATCTGGCGGGGTAGTGGCGCTCGAAAACAGGAACGGGCGGGCCTTCTGCCGGATATAGTCGATGATCTGTCGTGAGCCGGCCACGACGCCGCCCATCACGCCAAAGGCTTTGCTCAGGGTGCCGATCTCAACGTCGATGCACCCCTGCAGCCCGAACTGATGCACAATACCGCGTCCCTCGCCTAGCACGCCTTCGCCATGGGCATCATCGACCATGGTCATGACGCCGTAGCGCTGTGCCACCTCGTAGAGGCGGTCTAGAGGTGCAACATCGCCATCCATGCTGAACACACCATCGGTGATCAACAGGCCACGGCGGAATTGGCCCAGATTCTCGGCAATGACGCGCTCGGCATCGGCCACGTCGCAGTGTTCATAGACGACCACCTTGGCGCCCGACAGTCGAGCGCCGTCGATGATGCTGGCGTGGTTAAGCCGATCCGAAAAGATCACATCCTGCTGACCGGTTTCACGGTCGCGCCCCACCAGCGCAGGAATCGCTGCCTGGTTGGCGCAGAACCCCGACTGCACAAACAGGGCATCCTCAACGCCCTTGAACGCCGCCAATCGGCGCTCGAGCTGGAGATGTAGTGCCTGCGTGCCCGCAATAGAGCGCACGGCAGCTGGCCCTACGCCCCAACGGTTGATGGCCTCTTGGGCTGCTCTCTTTAGGCGCGCATCGTTGGCCAGGCCCAGATAGTTGTTGGTGCAAAAGTTGAGCACCCGCTGGCCATCCACCACCATCCAGCCATCGGCGGGAGAGTCCATCGTTCGCAAGTTGATGAACAGCCCAGATTCGCGCAGTTGGGCCATCTCCTGGTCGATAAAGTCGAACTTGGCCATGACACCTCCTGAATGCTGACGCAGACTAACCCTTACTTCTGACGATAGAGATCACCAGCCGCGTGGCGCTCGCGCAGCCGCGTGAGCATGTCGACCGTCATGCGGGGCAGGTCCCACGCCGGCTCCCACCGCCACTCGGCGCGAGCGGCACTGTCGTCGATCGAGCGCGGCCACGAGTCGGCAATGGTCTGTCGGCCGTCTGGCTTAAACTCACAGACAAAGTTGGGTAAGTGCTTGCGGATCTCGTCGGCCAGCTCGCCTGCCGAAAAGCTCATTGCCGCAAGGTTAAAGTCTGCGTGATGCACCAGCTTGGAGCCATCAGCCTCCATGAGGTCGATGGTCGCCTTGATGCAATCGGGCATGTACATCATCGGCAGCACCGTGTCGGCGCGTACAAAGCAGGTGTAGCGACCCTGCGCGATGGCCTCGTAAAAGATCGCCACGGCATAGTCCGTCGTGCCGCCGCCAGGGAGCGTCTCGCTCGAGATGATGCCCGGGTAGCGCACGCCGCGCACGTCAAGCCCAAAGCGGCGAACATAGTACTCGCAGAGCAGCTCGCCAGCAACCTTAGAGACACCATAGATCGTCGTTGGCCGCAGGATCGTCTCCTGTGGGGTCTGGTCACGAGGCGTGCTGGGGCCAAAGGCAGCGATGGAGCTGGGACAGAAAACCTGCGCAACGCCGAGCTCGCGGCTGACCTCGAGCACATTGTACAGGCCATTGATGTTGACGGTCCAGGCAAGCTGGGGTTTGGCTTCACCTACGGCCGAGAGAACGGCAGCCATATGGTAGATGGTATCGACATGGTGACGCTGGACGGCAGATGCGACACTCTCGACGTCGGTCACATCGACGGTATCGTAGGGTCCGCTGTCGCGCAAAAGCGGCGATGGAGGCGTGCGATGGCCTGCGGCAATCACGTTCGTGGCGCCATAGCGCTCTCTGAGGGCAAGGGTGAGGTCTGAGCCGATTTGTCCTACGGCCCCAGTGACGAGGATGCGAGGCGTGCTAGCTCCCATAGATATCCCTCTCTGCGGTGAGTGTGCGGCGAGCAATGCCGCACACGAGAGTACGCTCAGCGACGCCTGCGGTCAAACTGGCGGTGCTCCGGGTGCAAGCTGGCGACTCCATCCGACCTCAGCTATACTCGATCCATCATCATAGAGAGGCCACAATATGACCACCTCACGCATTCAGACTGTTGCGGGCCTGCCCGCTCTCTTTGTCGATGGGCAGCGCATCTCGCCCATCGCCGCCTATGTGAACATCGGGCACGTCGAACGATTTCAGCAGGCCGAGATCGACCTGTACACTTTTACGGTGCGGCGCAACTGGTGGCTAGGCCCCAACCAGTACGATTTCACGGGTGTCGACGAGTATCTCGAGGCCTATACCGGCCTGCTACGGCGCGGCTGGTTCATGCCGCGCATCTACCTTGCCACCGAGGGGGCAGGTTGGTGGGGCGAGCAGCATCCTCACGAGATGAACGTTCTGCGAAGCATGGAAACCGGCGCCACGAGAGACCAGGACGAGGATGATCCCCGTGTGCCGCACTACCTGGGTCATGGTGTGCGTTTGGGTCAGCTCAATACGCACTCTTTCCACTCTATCGTGTGGCGACAGGAGGCTGCAGCGGCCGTGCGCGCCCTGGTGGCCCACTGTGAGGCGCAGCCCTATGCTGACCGCATCTTTGCATGGCATCTGGCGGATGGCCTCTTCCAAGAGTGGTTCCACTGGAACGAGTACAACTTTGGCGCTATGGCCGACTATTCGCCGGCGGCGCAGGCCGACTTTCGCCGCTGGCTGCGGCGCACCTATCACGATGACGTCGAGCTGCTCTCAGAAGCCTGGGGACGTGAGGTGATCTTTGAGGAGGTTGCCATCCCCGAACCGGCTGCCTTTGCCAAGCCGAAGCATGGTCAGTTCTATGACCCCGTGGCGCAGCGCGACTGTGTTGACTATCTGCAGTGCATGAGCGATAGCATTGCCGACAGCATCATCGCCGTCTGCTCGGCGGCCAAAGAGGCGCTGCCGCAGCCCAAGGTGACCTGTGTGTTCTATGGCTACCAGTTCATGAACATGCCGCGGCATACACTCAATGGGCATTTCAGCCTGCGCAAGGTGCTCTCATCCGATGCCGTAGATATGATCGCCAGCCCGCATTCATACTCGAACCGCGGTGAAGGTGGCTATCACCACTCGCAGACGGTGCCCGAGGCCATCCGACGTGCGGGCAAGCTGCACTTTGACGAGATCGACTGCAAGACTCTATGGACACCTGACACAGTCACCTGGAAGCGGCACATCAGCCAGCCCACCAACGTGATGGGCACGATCGAGATGCTCAAGAAAGATGCCGCCTATCAGCTTGCGAGCGGCACTGCGCAGTGGTGGATGGACCTCACCGACGATGGCTGGTTCGATGCACCCGA
>JAAYDS010000064.1 GCA_012729155.1 Chloroflexota bacterium
CCCGACACCTTGATGCCCCGCGACACAAGGGCGTCACGCTCCAGGTAGCCCTTGCGGCGCAAAGCGTCGAGGTTGTAGCTCACCACCGACGTCGATGTGATGCCGCACTGCTCGCCAATCTCACGAATGGTGGGTGGATAGCCGTTCTCTTGTACATACTCGGTGATCGTCGACAATATGAGTTGCTGCCGCTCGGATAGAACCTCTCCGCTGACCATGGCTGGTGGCTCCTCTCATCGCGCTGCTACCCTGATTATACTGGGAACAGATGTTCTATGTCAAGAACCATCGGAGGCTTTGACATATCAGACTTGCGGCGGTATCATGTCTATACCTACTGGGGGTATTATCCTCGCCTAAGGAGGTATCTGATGAAAGCGACGACTCTAACTTGTCCTGATATCTCGTGTCAGCACTGTGTGATGACGATCAAGCGGGAGCTTGCTGGCTTGACTGGGGTTACGGTCGAGGCGATCGATCTGGACGCCAAACAGGTGCGTCTACAGGTGAGCAGCGACGAGGACCTGAGCCTCGCCATCAAAACGCTGGTTGAGATCGGCTATCCTCCCGCAGGCTAGGCGGTTTGGTAGGGCGCAGTGTCGTCTGTCATTTGTTGCGCTGTGGATCGACACGTAGAATGCATCGTATTCGAACTCACTTCCCGACGGAGAAGATGATGAGACGCCGCATAGCAGTCGTTCTGGTTCTCGTCGTGGTGATGCTAACAGTCTCTGGCTGCGCCCAGTCGACGGCCCAGAGCGCACCACAAGATGCGCCGACCGCCACGGCCGTACCTCAGACGCCGCCTCCGACCGCTGAGCCGCAGCCAACGCCAACGGAGGTGCCGATGACGGTTGCAGAGGCGCCGGCGACTGGCCAACCCACCGCTGGGGTATGGGCGCCGGTGGTAGGGGCGTCTCTTTCAGACTTTGAGCTTCAGGGTGTCGATGGACAGACATACACGGCGGCCGACTTTGCCGGCAAAGCGATGGTGCTGAACTTTTGGGCCACCTGGTGCCCACATTGCCGCAGCGAGCTGCCAACATTTCAGCAGGTCTATGAACAACGCGCCAACGATGGCTTTGTGCTGGTTGCTGTCAGCGTCAACGAGGCGCCTGATGTCGTCAAAGCGGTCGTTGACGAGGAGGGGCTAGAGTTTCCCGTGCTGCTCGACAGCACTGGGGCGGTGGGCAGCACCTATCAGGTGCGCGGCATCCCAGCGAGCTACTTTGTCGACCGCAATGGCATCATACGCGGCTCGCATGTTGGCGCGATCACCGATGCCGAGTCTCTCAACAAGGTGATTGATGCGCTGCTCGAATAGCGGCCCAGCCAGTGATGCGTGTGACGCCCATGCAGAGTCCCGCGTTGCGGATCTCGCGGCTCGGCTCACCTTGAGTGTGGTATCTTGGATGGTGCGGCATCTGATGCTGCTCATTACCTTGGCTATGGCGCTTTACGTCACTCTTCCAGTGCTGGCGCCATGGCTGCTCTATCGTGGACACGAGGCTGGCGGGCGGTTGCTCTATACGCTCTTCCGCCCTCTTTGCCATCAG
>JAAYDS010000419.1 GCA_012729155.1 Chloroflexota bacterium
GACTACTTTCGGCAGATCCAGACGACGCTGGTATCTGGGGGCTATGCCAACGAAGGAGACCGCGTCGTCGTCACCGGAGGGCACCCCATGGTGCAGGGGGGGCCGACCAACTTTGTCAAGATCATGACGGTACTGGGCTAATCACGGCAAACGCTATACAACCTTGACAGCGGCTCCAGTCAAGCGATGTGGGGCTGCCCCGGGCCGCGGCCATGATCGCCACTATCTGACTCATCTCGACCTGTAGCGCTTCGGGAATCGCAGAGATGCCACGCCAGCTGCACGCCGATCAGGTCGCGCGGCAGCAATTGGTGGCGAGACATGGCGCCCCGGCAAAGGCCTGCCCTGGCAGCGCCTCATGCGCGCGGCTCAGCCCAGCCGCTGCCAACCAGAGCAAGGGCGTGGCCGCCAGCCAGACGAGCACGACCTCGGCCATCATCACCTCAACAGACACACCCTCACGCCTGTCGCCTCCCGACACTCGTCAGACGTGCTGCTGTCGGGTCAGCTCAGCTTCGCGGCGATCATCATAGCTCCAGCTGAATGCGCCTCGCAGGTACATGGCCAGAAACATGAGGGCAGCCACGCCGCGCCCCGCCGCCGAGAGTAGCAGGTTGACCCTGAAGCCATAGGCCGCATAGATCCAGCCAGCCGGAATGGGCACGATGATGGCAGCGATCGCGCTGACCGCGTTGGCGAGAGCGATGAACTGCGCACGGTGCTCGCGGGGGGTGATGCTCAGGATGAGAGGCAAACCAGCCACGTGCACGCAGGCCCACGCGATCACCCCGTAGGCCTTGGCGCCCAAAACGCCCCATGCTGAATGTGCAAAGTACCACGACAAGGGCATGAATGGCACCAGCAACATGCCGATCGCTGTCATCTTGGCATAGTTCTTGTCGCTCACCAGCTTGCCAGCCATGGCCAGGGCGAAGATATTGACCACTGCCGTGGCCGTGGCCAGCAGGGCGATGGTGTCTACACTGAACCCAAGGCCCTCGCGCATGTACACCGTGAAAAACGGGCCCGAGATCTGAATGCCGAACTGCCACACGAACTGCACGCCACAGTAGAGCAGAAAGCGGCGATCGCTCAGGAAGGCCGCCCAGCCGCCACCTTTGGCCTTTGTCCGCGGGTTCGTTTGGCGCTCGGCGCTCTCAGGCTCGGGTATCTGCGAGTAGAACCAGGTGGCCACAAAGCCCAGTACTGCAGCGAGCAGCATGGTCGTCTGGTAGCCGGCCGCCCCCGAGATAAACCGGATGATAAAGCCCGCCAGCGGCACCACGCCCACCGTGATGACGCTGCCCGTCACCATCGCCAGCGAGTTCCAACGACTGCGAATGCCTGGCGGAAAGATGTCACCCTGCAACGACTGCGCTGGTGGACCAGAGATGGAGCCCGCCAGGCTACGGATGCACATCAGGACGATCACGACAATGACCGCCGTGAGCCCATCGAACAGCAGTGGTACCACCGCAGAGAGCAGCAGAGTGAGCCTTCCCAACCCACCGGAGCCGAGCACCACCCAGACCTTGCGTTTGCCCGAGCGGGCTACCAGCATCGCCCCGATGAGTGGGCCCAGCAACGTCATGGCGCTGTTGAACGAGCTCATCGTCCCGATCATACCGCTGGTGCCGCCCAACTCGAGGATAAAGAGGGTTACAAACTCGGCATAGAACGCAACGCTGATGTTCGCAAAGAGGAGATCCCACCACAGGAACTTGATGCCCTCACGTTGCTGAGCGGTGGTGCCGGCGATGGGATAGGGGTGGGCGATGCTGTTGCGGAGATAGCGCACCACGCGCCGAAACGCTCCGTTCTTCACGCGGCTTGTTCCTTTGTGGTGGTGATTGCGGCCCAGACAACCTGACGCTGCGGCAGTATAGCGCCTGGAAAGGGCAAGGCCAAGCCATGCGTCTGGCTATGGCTTGGCCTTGCAGCTGGGCGCTAGATGCCCTCGGGCAATGTCCTGGCTGGCCGGGTGGGCA
>JAAYDS010000065.1 GCA_012729155.1 Chloroflexota bacterium
GCACGGGCTGCCGATGCGATAGCGATACTGTCTTGTGGAGGTGCCTGAACAGGGGCGTTTGGACGCTCCAGGGTGATGATGTTGCGACAGGGCGCAAGCCCTCACCCGGCCTTGCCAATGGCTGGCCCTGTACCTCTGACTGTTTCGTTCTCCCCCGGTCGATCTGACGATGCGGCACGCTTGTGTCAGCGCAAAGGTGAACATCGCCTGCGCGAGCGCATTCCCCTGTGGGATATTGACCATCACGGCAGCCTGGGGCACCACAGGCGCACCCAGCACACCTACAGGAGGTCTATGCAATGACATCTGTCTATCGCCATGAGAACGAGTCCATCGAGCAGCTACTGCGTCGCTTCAAAAAGGCCGTACAGCAAGACAAGATCCTCACCGTGGTGCGCCGCAAGCGCTACTATGAAAAGCCTTCGCAGATCCGCAAGCGGAACGCTGCACGCAAGCTTCGCAAGAGCCAAAAGACCACTCGTCGCGATGTACAACGGAGATACTAGTTGATGGAGCAAGCAGCTTTGTCGGGAGCGCTCATATTCGAAGTGGGCAGCGATGTGGTGCACCCCAACCATGGAGCCGGCACCATCGTGCAGGTCGAACGCAAACGTATCGGCGATCACTCTCAGCGTTACTATGTGATCGACATCCCCTCAAAAGCCATGCGGGTGATGGTGCCGGTGGAACGGGCTGAGGACACTGGACTGCGCGAGATCCGTTCGCGACGCCGGCTGCGGCAGATATTCGCAGAGGTGCTGGCCGACGCCAACGCCGAAGACATTGAAGATGACCATGCACGCCGCTTTGAGGTTTACACCGAGATGCTCAAAGAGGGGCGCTTTCGGCAGGTGGTGCGCGTAGTCACCTGGTTGTGCATGCTGCGCGACCGCAAGCGGTTGGGCATGCGCGACATGACCCTGTATGACCATGGCCGCCACCTGTTAGCAGGTGAAGTGGCCTTGGCTGAGGGCATCTCGGAAGCGGATGCCCTTACCGAGGTCGATGTGGAGTTGGAGCAGATGGCGCGGCGGACGCGGCTCCTCGACGCACTCGCGTGCGGCCACGACGAGCTGGACATCGACGATCTGCTTGAGAAGCGTGAGCGGCGACGGTCTACCTGGTCTCGCACAGTGGCCCAGGGCGATGTCGAGCAGCTGGCCCGTACAGCGGTGGAGCTGACCATCGTCTCGCGCCTGCTGACGCTCAACGACAGCGAGACCGAGCTGCTGCACGCTGCGCGAACGGCCCTGCTCTCTGAGGCCTGCGACGTGCTGGGGCTGTCGCACCAAGAGGCGAGCGCCCGTGTTGACGGATTCTGTCGTCGGTGCGCTATGAGCACTATTGCAGCGCATGGTGGGCGACCGAGCTGAGCCAATGACGACGCCTGGCAGCCCAGACGGGCAGCGCAGATTTGATTCTACAGAGGTGTGCCTCTATCCTATGCTGAGAGCATATCTGAGCGGGCGCCATGAGACTGGAAGAGACCGAGCTGCTGCGGGGCGTAGGGCAGGACACGCTGGCCAGGCTCAAGGGCCTGGCAGTGGTGCGTACGCTGCCCCAGAGCGCACTGCTATGCTCTGCCGGCGACAGTGACGCGCCGGTCATTCTGGTGCTGGCTGGTGCGCTGCGCGTCTACAAGGCAGATGCCGATGGTCGCGAGCAAACAGTTGCCACTCTGGGCGTCGGCGAAGCGCTGAACTTGCCGGCGGCCTTTGCTGACGATCGACGCGCCCCCGCCAACGTCGAGGCGCTCACACCCGAGGTCACCGTGGCCTCGATCCCCGCGCGAGCGCTTGCCGAACTGGCCGCTACTGATGCCACACTGGCCGCTACCGTGATACGTAGCCTGGCCAACTCGGCGCGCCACCTCTCTGATCTGGTCACCGACCTCAGCCTGCGTTCAGTGCGTCAGCGTCTGGCGCGCTTTTTGCTATTGCAGGCCGAGCAGGCGGACGGCGGAGGCACGTCGCGTTGGACCCATGCCGAGATCGCCACGCAATTAGGCACCGCCCGCGAAGTGGTAAGTCGGCAGTTGCGCGCTCTGGTGCAAGAGGGGCTTGTGCTCCAGGACCGCCAGCGTCTGGTGATTGCCGACACGCAGGCGTTGCGCCGCCTTGCCGATCTCTGAACGTGTGACCGCGGTCACAGCCCTGCCATGGCGCCTGTGTTAAACTGGAGCAATACCCTGGAGTGCGTCTGATGCCAGAACACATGCTCGCGCCACAGATCGACAGCGCCCTGTGCAACCTCTGCGGGCGTTGCATCGCCGAGTGCCCCACAAATGCAGTACAATGGGTGCAGGGCCGCCCGCAGATACTGCACGCGCGCGACTGCGTGTACTGCGGCGTCTGCGAAGACATCTGTCCGGTGGGAGCCGTCGCGTTAGTGTTCGAGATCGTCCAGGCCAAAGACGCCTTCGATAGAGCGGAGGAGCCATGAAGATCGTTATCGCAGAGCAACAACCAGAGAGCCCCAATCCTCACGGGATCGTGGCGAGAGCCGTGCACAGCACCGAGCATACGCAGGTATCGCATCTCACCTTCCAGGTAGGCGAAAAGCTACGCTGGCACATCACGCCTGTCGACGCCTTCTTCTTTGTCATCGAGGGCGAGGCACAGGTCGAGATCGGCGATGAGAGCGAGGTGGTGCCAGCTGGCGCGCTGGTGCACAGCCCCGCGGGCACCAAGCATCGTATACTGAACCACGGTGACGGCGAGTTGCGCGTTTTGGTGGTCAAGACGCCCGCTCAGACGACAGGAACGCAACTACTGTAGGCAAGGAGACGGATAGATGGATATGTTCTGCTTTCAGTGTCAGGAAACGGCCCGCAACCAGGGATGCACGGTGCGAGGCGTGTGCGGCAAGTCTCCGCGCGTGGCCACGCTGCAAGACCTGCTGATCTGGACGCTCAAGGGCATCTCGTTCTGGGGCACCAATGGCCGCAAGACGCTCGGCGTGGTGCATCCAGAGACCGACCTGTTCGTGGCCCAGGCGCTGTTCAGCACCATTACCAATGCCAACTTTGACGAGGCCCGCTTTGTCGAGCTGATCCGCGAGGCCATCGAACGCCGCGATGCGCTCAAGGCCGAGGCACAGACCGCCTGCCGCGCCAAGCATGGCACGCCGTGCTTTCACGCTTTGCCCGAGGCGTCGACATGGACGCCCGAATCGTACGATGTAGAGGCGCTGTTGGCCAAGGGCGCTAACGTAGGCATCATGGCCGACCCGAGCCTCGATGAAGACGTGCGTTCGCTGCGTGAACTGACCATCTATGGCGTCAAGGGCTTGGCCGCCTACACTGATCATGCCTATGTGCTCGAGCACCAGAGCGAGGACCTGCTGGCGTTCATCCAGGAGGCGCTCCTGGCGACGCTGGACGATCAACTGGGTGTCCCCGATCTGGTAGCGCTGGTGCTCAGAACCGGCGAGATGGGGCTCGAAGCCATGCGTCTGCTGGACGAGGCCAACACGTCAACCTACGGACACCCCGAGCCCACGCAGGTAGACCTGGGCGTGCGCGAAGGGCCGGCCATTCTGGTCAGCGGCCACGACCTGCGCGATCTGGACGAACTATTGCAGCAGACGGCTGGCACCGGTGTAAACGTGTACACCCACGGCGAGATGCTGCCTGCCAATGCCTACCCTGGCCTCAAAAAGTACCCGCACCTGGTGGGCAACTATGGCGGCTCGTGGTGGCATCAGAAGGAAGAGTTCGAGGCATTCGGTGGCCCCATCCTGATGACCACCAACTGCATCGTGCCGCCTGCTGACAGCTATGTGGGGCGCCTCTACACCACCGGCATGGCCGGTTGGCCCGGGTGCACGCACATCGCCGATCGCAAGCCCGGCCAGCAGAAGGACTTTGGCGAGATCGTCGCCGCGGCCAAAGCGCTGCCGGGGCCTCGCGAGCTCGAGAGCGGGACGATCCCCATCGGCTTTGCGCGCAACACGATCATGTCAGTGGCCGACAAGGTGATCGAGGCTATTCAGGCCGGCGCCATCACGCGCCTGGTGGTGATGGGCGGCTGCGACGGCCGCCAGCGCTCGCGCTCATACTTTACCGAGGTGGCCGAGAACCTGCCCAAGACACATGTTATCCTGACGGCGGGCTGCGCCAAGTTTCGTTACAACAAGCTGCCCCTGGGTGAGATCGGTGGCATCCCTCGCGTGCTCGACGCGGGCCAGTGCAACGACTCGTACTCACTCATCTATGTGGCGCAGCAGCTGGCACAGGTGCTGGGCGTGAGCGACGTGAACGACCTGCCCATTTCGTACGACATCGCCTGGTACGAGCAAAAGGCGGTCATCGTGCTGCTGGCGCTGCTGGCCATCGGGGTCAAGCATGTTCGCCTGGGGCCCACGCTGCCGGCGTTCCTTTCGTCAAACGTGACCAAGGTGCTGGTGGAGAACTTTGACATCAAGCCGACCAGCACGGTCGAGGCCGATGTCGAGGCCATCGCTGCGGGGCGCTAGGCCCAGCGAGCGACAAACCGGAGAAGCCCGCGCTTCTCCGGTTTGTCCTTTTCTCACGAAACGGGGGTATCGCTACGGCAGGTCTGTAAGCGTCAACACGCCCAGCGAGATACGGCCATCGGCGCGGGGCTGAGCAGCTGCGCTGGCTGGCAGGCGCTCGAGGGTATCGGGATCGTACATGCCCACATAGAGTTGCAGGCCGGCCGGCGGCCGCTCGGGCAGGGCGATGCGGTGCGTGTCGGTGATGGCGTCGCCCTGGCGCCAGCCAGTGGTGGGCATACGTCCGGCGCCCGGCTCTTGATCGGACTGGGCCACCATCGTCTCGCCCGAGGCATCGGCCTGCACCAGATGGACAAACACCTTGTAGCTGGTGAGGGCATCGCGCTGCGCACGCCAGTGCAGGGTGAGATCGACAGCCCTGCCGTCGTCTGCCAGCGCAAGGTCATAGCCCTGTAAGAGCGCCAGATCGCTCAAGGCCGCGTCAACTGGCACGGTGGGCGGCTCGGGCGGCGGCATCTCGCGGCGCACCACCGGACGCGGAGTCAGCGCGATCTGCTTACCCGGCAGCTCTTGTCCCAAACCGTCGACAAAGGCCAGGCGCTCGCCGTCCAGGTCATACCATCCGACCGACAGCAACAGGGGGCCAGCCGGCGCGTCTCGACTCACCAGCAGCTCCGCCTCGGTGTAGATGATGTCACCCGCGCGCCATCGGTCTGTGAGCAAAAAGGGCGTCAGGTCGGCCTGCGCCCACGGCTGCCCGTCCTCGTCTACCAGATGCACGAACAGGGTGTGACGCCCGGCGATGTCGCTGCTGGCGCGCCAGTAGAGCGCCAGCGAGAGCCGTCGACCGGCGTCCACGGCGAGGGTGTCGGCAGAACTGCCCAGCAGGCAGATGCCTTCTGGCGCACAGGCCTCTTGCGGCCACCGCGGCGTGGCAGGCAGATAGAACCAGCGTCTGGTCTTGCTGGCGCGCAGGGCCAGGTGCGTGCGAGCCCACTCGTGGAACTCGGGCAGCCGCTCCAGACGTTGCTCCCAGAAGGCCACCGCAGCGATGGGTTGTTGCTCACACAGGGCGATCAGGTCGTTCGATGTGATGCCGCCACCGCTTTTGAGTCGACGCAACGAGGGCACCGCCAGCATAGGCGGCACCGTAGTGCCCGTCTGAAAGGCCAGCATGGGGTCATCGACGATGATGGTGTCGCCAGGAGAGGTGTGCTGGCGCAGCAGATTGAGGCCCAGCTGGCTCTCGGCGGCCTTAAAGCCCGACTTGAGCGGGGCCGCACGGGCAGTGAGCGACTGTCGCAGCGTCATCGGTAGGCCGACCAGCAGCGCCAGTATAGCGACGGTGGTGGCCACCCATGCCAAGACGCGCACACCGCGCCGCGTCGAAAGGGCGGGGAGCTGTCCCGGCACAATCATCGCCAGCGTGGCAAATGGTGGCAGCAGCAACAGGTGCTCGTGCCAGCGCTGCGGCGTGTGCCACACCACGGCGATGGCCGCCGACAGCAGCCAGGCCACAGCCCACCAGTGGCGCCGGTTGCGTCGCACAATGAGGGCGGCCGCTCCGAGAACAACCAGCAGAATCAGCCCGGGGTAGTAGCCGCTGCCGAACGAGGCGCGCACCTCCAGCAGGTTGGCCGCGAGCGAAAAGCCGTAGGCGTCGCGGGCTTCTGCAAAAGTGCCCACCACCTGCCCCAAGAAGGAACGTGGGCCAAAAGTGAGCACGGTGACCACCAGCAAGAGCGCCGGCGCAAGGTGCAGGTGTAGCAGGCTGCGCCAACAGGGGCGCCAAGAGCGTATCTCTGGCCAGCCGGCCAGCATGAGCAGCGGCAGGTAGTAGGGCGCGATCAACGGCTTGACCAGCATACCCAGCCCAAAGCAGAGACCGGCCAGCAGCAGCCAGCGTGCCGAGTTGCCCTGGCGCGCCAGCAAGGCGCAGCCGATGGCCAGCATGCCCAGCGCTACGGCCGGCAGGCCGATCATGATGGTGCGCCCCAGCTCTTGCACCATCGGTGAGAGCACAAGCAGCAGCGCGGCGCCCAGCGCGGACCAGCGTCCAGCCATCTGCGCCGTGACCCACGCCGTGGCCAGGATCAGCACCACAGCCGACACCAACAGCAGGGCGCGACCCACCATCACGCTGGGGCCCAACAGAGAGAACACACCGGCAAGCACGAGCGTGAGCAGTGGCGGCTGATCAGACCAGATATCGCGATGCGGCCAGTGCCCCGCGCCTACCAGCTGCGCCTTGATGACGTTGAGGCCCTCATCGTACTCCCAATATGCTTTGTCGAGTGCCGGCCACTGAAAACACACAAAGCCTACCAGCAGCGCACCCAGCAACAGGGCGAACAGGACGCACTGCCAGGGGCGCTCTGGAAGGTGGCTGTCTCGAGACGATCGGGCGCTGGCCACAGCTGACCTCTTCTCAGGGCGTGCTCCCCATCGCTCTCAAGCGGTGGGGAGCGGTGATGCCGAATGCAGGCCGACTAGAGCAGGCCCAGGCGGCTCTTGAGCTCGGTGAGCATGCCCACGGTGCGCGTGGCGCCCACGCGGGTGACGCCCACGGCGCGCACCTCGAGAAGGGCGTCCAGATCGCGCACGCCGCCAGCGGCTTTGACCTGCACCGTAGCAGGCGAGTGCTCGCGCATCAACGCCAGGTCATGCAGGGTGGCGCCGCCAGTGCCATAGCCAGTGGAGGTCTTGACCCAGTCGACGCCGATCTGGCCGCAGATCTGGCACAGTTTGATCTTGTGTTCGTCTTGCAGAAAGCAGTTCTCAAAGATCACCTTGAGGCGGGCGCCGGCGCCATGGATTACCTCGCAGACAGCGGCGATGTCATCGTGAACGTAAGACCAGTCGAGCGAGAGCACTTTGCCGATGTTACAGACCATGTCCAGCTCTTGCACGCCGTCTTCGAGGGCCTGCTTGGCCTCGGCCACCTTGATGCTGGTGCTGTGGCCCCCGTGTGGAAAGCCGCATGTGGTAGAGGCGGCCACCGTTGAGCCCCGCAGCAGCTCGGCACAGCGCTTGAGATAATAGGGCTTGATGCAGACGCTGGCGGTGTCGTACTCGAGCGCGATCTGGCAGCCCTCTTCGAGCTCCCGATCGGTCATGATCGGGTTCAGGAGCGAATGGTCGATCATCTTGGCGATGTCGTGATAGGTATAGTCCATGGTGCCTCCGAGAGATGGTTTAGGCGACGTCGCCCTGCTTGAGGGCCAGCGCGATGCCGCCCAGCATGCCGGCGCGATCGCCCAACAGCGAGGGCTTGAGCGCCACCGATTCGGGCGGGAACATGTTGATCTGCTCATCGAGGGTGGCGCGTACCTTGGCAAACAGGATGTCGCCGATGTTGGCCACGCCGCCGCCGATGACCACCAGGTCTGGGTGCAGCGTGTGGGCCACCTGCGAGATGCCCAGCCCCAGATAGTAGGCGGCGCGTTCGATGGCATCTCGTACGGGGGCGTCGCCGTCCAGGGCGGCCTGCAGCATGGTGCCGGGGTTGACGCGGTTCAGGTCACCCTCCACGATGCGGTGCAGATTGGGGGCGTTGCCGATCAGCATCAAGCGCATGCCCTCGGCGCTGATGGCTGGGCCTGACGCGAGCGACTCCATACAACCGTGGGCGCCACAGCCGCACAGCGGGCCGCCGGGCAACACCACCAGATGGCCGAACTCGCCGGCCGCACCCATGGCGCCCAGATGCAGGCGCTTGTTGATGACGGCGCCACCGCCGATGCCGGTGCCAACAGCGAAAAAGGCCATGGTGTTGGCGCTGCGGCCATGGCCAAACACCAGCTCGCCCAGTGTGGCCGTGCGCACATCGTTGAGCAGGTAGACCGGGCAGCCCACCTGCGGGGCAAGCCAATCGCGTACAGGGACATCGGGCCACTTGCCAGGCAGGTTCGGCAGAAAGCGCACGATGCCGTTGGCCAGGTCGGCCAGGCCGGGCACACCGATGCCCACGCCCTCTGGCTTGATGCCCGTGGAAGCCGACAGTTCGTTGATCAGCACGGCCATCCGGTCGACCACGGCGCGGGGCCCTTCGTGAGCCTCGGTAGGGACGCGGTTCTCAGCGATCAGGTTGCCCTCGGCATCTGCAAAGGCGCACGCGATTTTGGTGCCGCCCAGATCAACACTGGCATAGACACTCGCGGCCATCGTAGCTCTCCTCCTCGCGATCAGGTGCTGGTGTTGGACGTTGACGGGCGCAGGATAGGCCAAGGGCACAGGGGTGTCAAGACCGCGTGCGGCTGACGTGGCCAATGGTGGACAGCGCCGTCTGGGGCTGTTACACTCTGCTGCAGGATCGACTGCCAAGGAGCGATGCGATGAGCCCACGCCGCGCTGCGCCAGAATGGGAGAACCCAGCTGTGTTCGGCCGCAACAAGCTTGCTGGCCGCTGCACGTCAGTGCCTTATGCCGATAGCGCCGAAGCGCTACGCGCAGACGATTCCTCGCTGACGATGGACCTGAGCGGCCCGTGGCGCTTTTGCTATCGCGACCGGGTTGAGGATCAGCCTATCGGCTACGAGCAGGTAGATGCCGATGTGTCGGCCTGGGCCGAGATCGACGTGCCCTCGAACTGGGAGATGAAGGGCTACGGGCGGCCGGTCTATGCACCGGCCAAACTGCCACGCTCGCTGAAAGTGCGTCCGCGCCCCCGCATCAACCGCGCGAACAGCCCCGTTGGCTGCTACCGACGCGAGTTCGTCTTGCCCAACGAGTGGCGCGGGAATCGCATCATCCTCTCGTTTGGGGGCGTGGCCTCTGCCATGCACGTGTGGGTCAATGGCGAGCAGGTGGGCTATAGCCAGGATAGCATGTTGCCAGCCGATTTCGACATCACCGCGCAGGCGCGCTTGGGCGAGCAGAATGTGTTGGCCGTCACCGTGTATCGTTGGTGTGATGGATCGTATCTCGAGAACCAGGACATGTGGTTTCTCTCGGGCATCTTTCGTGCGGTGCGGGTATTGGCAGAGCCTGCCGTGCGACTCGATGACTGGTTCGGGCGTACGCGCTTTGACCAGGCCAATGAAGATGCTGATCTGTTGCTCGATGTGCGGGTGCGCAACCCCGAACACATAGACATCGACGGCTGGTCGGTGTTGGTACGCGTGCTCGATGCGTCGGGCGCGCTGGTGGCCGAAGCGTCTGAACCGGTGACGCCCGTCGATGATGGGGGCCTGGCGGGGCTGTCGCTGCGGGTCGAGCGGCCTCATCAATGGACGGCCGAGACGCCCTATCTCTACCGCGTCATGCTCACTCTGATTGACGCCGTGGGACAGCCGATCGATACGCGCCTGTTTCGTCACGGTTTTCGCGAAGTGAGCGTTCAGGGGCGCGAACTACGCGTCAACGGCCGGCCCGTCAAGCTGCTCGGCGTCAACCACCACGACTGGGACCCAGAGGGCGGCCACGCCATGCCCTATGAGCGGCTGCTGCAGGATGTGCGCCTCATGAAGCTGCACAACATCAATGCTGTGCGCACTTCGCACTATCCGGCCGACGAGCGCTTTTTGGCGCTGTGTGATGAGTACGGCCTCTATGTGCTGGGCGAGGCTAACGTCGAGACCCACGGCGCCAGGCTGGCGATGCGAGGCGATCGACGCTGGCGAGCCGCCATGATCGACCGCATGGAGCGCATGGTGCTGCGCGACCGCAATCATCCCTGCGTCATCATGTGGTCGCTGGGCAACGAGTCGTGCTCAGACGAGCGCTTTGCGGCCATGGCCGCGGCGGCGCGTGCCCTCGACGCCACACGACCGATCCACTATGAGGGCGACCATCTGGGCGAGTACACCGACGTGTACAGCATGATGTATGCCACCCCCGCGCAGTGGGAGCGCATCGCGCTGGGCGAGGCCCCACCACGGCTGGCCCTGCTGGCGGCCGAGGGCGACTGGCGCGTGCTCAAGGTGCGGGCATCTTCGGTGGGAGACAAGCCCCTGGTGCTGTGTGAGTATGCCCATGCCATGGGCAACAGCGTGGGCAACCTGGACGAGTATCTGACGCTTTTCGAGCGTTACCCCCAGTGCATCGGCGGCTTTATCTGGGATTGGGCCGATCAGGCCATCCGACGCGAGCTGCCTGATGGGAAGGTGATGTGGGGCTATGGCGGCGATTGCGGCGACGAGTATCAGTTTGGCGTGTTTGGCTGCAACGGCCTCGTGGGCGCCGATCGTACGCCACACCCGGCACTGCTCGAGGTGAAAAAAGGCTACCAGCCGTTGCAGATCGAACTGGAGAGCGCCAAACCGTTGCGGTTACGGATACGTAACCGGTATGCATTCCGCACCCTCGACCACCTGCTCGGGCGTTGGCGGCTGACGGTGGATGGCATCACCGTGGCCCATGGCGACCTGCCACGCGGCCAGGCAGGCCCCGGCGAAGACGCTCTTATCGATCTGGAGATCGGGCCGGTCAAGCGCCGCGGGTTCGAGCGTCATTTGTATGTCGAGTTTCGCCTGCGCGAGGGCACACCATGGGCGCCGGCGGGGCATCTGGTGGCGTGGGAGCAGCATGCCCTGTCGGGCGATTCGTTAGCCGAGACGCCGGCCATTCAGACGCTCGACCTCTCTGCCATGACGCCCATCGCCATGAGTCAGGACCTACGCTGGCTCACGCTCGAATGTGAGCAAGCGCTGCTGCGCTTTGACAAGGAGAGTGGCGAGCTGGTGTCGCTGCAGTGCGGTGAGCGCGAGCTGCTGGCAGGGCCCCTGACCATGAACCTGACACGCGCGCCCATCGACAATGATGTCTCACTGGCACTCATGGCGCCTGCGCTGCGTTTCCTGACGCGAGACCCGTGGCCCAACGCCTGGCAGCGACGGCGCCTGCGCTCGTTCGAGATCGGCCGCAGCGATGATGCCGTGGTTAGTGTGGTGGCGCAGTACGCGCTACCCCTCATCCGCACGCCGCTCAAGGTGCTCTACACTCTGTTCGGCAGCGGCGATCTGGTGATCGAGGCCGAAATGGTGCCGCGGCGCGAGTTGCTGCGCTTTGGCATGCAGTTCGACGTCCCAGCGGCCTATGAGCGGCTGACCTGGTTTGGTCGCGGCCCGCACGAAACGATGTGGGATCGCCAGCAAGGGGCACCCGTGGGCATCTATTCGCAGACGGCCGAGGCGATGATCGAGCAGTATGTTCGGCCGCAAGAGAGCGGCAGTCGCACGGGGGTGCGCTGGGCCACGCTCACCGATCGTGATGGCGAGGGTTTGCTGTTGGCCGATGAGGCAGGAACGTTGCTCAGCGTGAGCGCCTGGCCCTTTAGCCAGGACGACCTGATGCAGTCGCCCCACCTGCACGAGCTGCCGCGGCGAGATGTCATCACCGTGAATGTGACCCACCGTCAGCGCGGCGTGGGCGGCGATCTGCCGGTGGGCGTCACTGTGCACCCCGGGTGTCGCCTAACGCCCAACCGCAGTTACCTACTGCGGTTCCGTCTGCGCCCCTTTGCGCCGGGAGACCCGCTGGGGCGCGAACTGCAGTGGATCGCCTGATCCTTTACGATGGACGGAGACGGGCCAAAGCGCAAAGGCGTAAAAATACGGTGCGACTGCGCTTGTATCGCGGCATATCGATAGAATTTTACGCAGAAAGCAGAGAACGGGGTTGACGGGGCACTAAAGTGCTCTATAATGGCTACAGCTAAACGGCCATGGGGGCCCTTCTGTATCGGGGGGATCAGAAGCGGCGGCCGTGATGTGAGTGGGAAAAGGAGTGTTTGCCATGTCGCCACGCCTGCGTTTGTTTGCTGCGCTTGTGCGCCTCACCGTCGTCCTGTCGCTTTCCTTGTCGTTTATCCCTGCAGTCCTCGCGGCGAGCGAGCCGTCATTCGGCGGAGCACAGACTGTCCTCGCGCCCCACAGCGATGACGAGGTTCCGCCTGCCGACCCGCCGCCGACCGAAGATGTGACGCCAGAGCCGACTGAGGATGCAACACCTCCTGTTGACGAAGGCACGCCGACACCGCCCCCGGGTGAAGAGCCGACGCCCGGGCCGGTAGACGAGCCCACGCCGACGCCTGTGTCAGAGATCGTGCTGGGCGCGCCGCCAGTGCCGGTGCAGCTGGCCGAGATCACGCTCGAGCCCGCCGCTAAGGGCGAGTTCCCCGAGTGCAACTGGAACTGCACCGCCAACGATGTGGTGGGCAGCAATCTGCGGCTGAGCAAGAGCCAGACCGAGGATATCTCTCTGGAGCCGTGCACGCCAGGCGAGCCCGCCACAGCATGGATCTGGATCACCCTGGCGAGCACGCAGAATTCGAGCCGCTACCAGGTGACGGTGGTGGGCGATCTGTACATCAATGGGGTGTACCACAGCAGCATCGAGCATTGCGCGCTCGACAGCATCGGCAACAAAGAGACCATCAACACGGCGCTGACCTCGTTCCAGTGGACGTGTGGCTCGCGCGTCGAGCTGCGCAATATGCTGGTGGCCTGGAGGGCGGGAAGCGCCACGACCTGTCCGCATTCGACCGACTGTCGCGACTATCAACCCTCCAAGTGCTACATGGAGGAAGTGGCGCCCATCGCCGCACCGTTGGTAGCAGACTTTGACTCTGACGATGTCTGCCTGTCAGATGGCACGGTGAGCTTTACCGACCAGACGACCGGCGGCGAGATGCCTTACACCTATGCCTGGGACTTTGGCGATGGCGGCTCGAGCACATCGCAGAACCCGTCGCACACCTACACGGCGGCGGGTAGCTTTGATGTGACGTTGACCGTCACCGATGCGCAAGACCCGCCCGTCCAAGACTCACAGACCTACACGGTGCATGTATGGGCCAGCCCCGTGGCCAGCTTTACGGCTTCGCCCATGAGCGGAGCGGCGCCCCTTGCGGTGACGTTTACAGACACGTCAACGGCAGGCGCACCCAACGGTGGAGCGATCACCGGCTGGTCGTGGGACTTTGGCGACGGGGGCACCAGCACCGCCCAGAACCCCAGCCACACGTTTACTGCGGTAGGCACTTACACCGTCAAGTTGACGGTGACCGATGCCAATGGCTGCATGCACTATACCACGCACGATATCGACGCGACGGCCGAACCCGGGTTTACGGTGAACAAAAAGGTGCTCGCACCGCATGACAGCGACCCTGCCGAGCCCGGCGACACGATCTATTACGAGATCGAGGTCGAGAACACCGGCAATGTCGACCTGGACATCGCCGAAGTGGACGACAGCCTGATCGACAGCCTCACGGGGCCGACGGGCGACAGCGATAGCGACGGCCTGCTGAGCGTCGGCGAGACCTGGGTCTACTCAGGAAGCTATGATGTGACCGACGACGATGTCTGCGATGACATCGACAACACGGCCACGGTCACCGCCGAGTTTGGCGATTGGACCGATGACCAGAGCGATTCGGTGACGGTCGAGACCGACTATACCGCCGCCATCGGCATCGCCAAAGAGGCCGACGTCGAGACCATCGGCGTGGGTGGCATGATCAACTACACCATCACCGTGACCAACGAAGGCGACGTGGCACTGGCGAATGTCGAGGTGACTGATACCAAGATCACGCCAAGCGCCCCGAGCGGTGACACTGACAGCGATGGTCTGCTCGATGTGGACGAGACGTGGGTCTACACTGGCAGCTACAGCGTCGTCGAGAACGACATATGCGCGCCAGTGCTGAATACCGCTTCCGTAGAGGCCGAGGATCCCTGCGGGAACACCGTCGATGATACCTCTGACGAGGTGTCGGTGGACGTGACGTACGATTTCGACATCGAGATCGAAAAGACGACGACCACCGTTATCGGCGAGCCGGGCGACACCATCACCTATACCATCACGGTGACCAACACCGGCGACGTGGCGCTGTCGGGGATCGTCGTCGAGGACGACCTGACAGGCTTGTACTGGGAGGTGCCCACGATCCCGTCAGGAGGCAATGCCTCCAAGGACACCACCTATACGGTCACAGAGGACGATCTTTGTGGTGACATCGTCAACACAGCGACGGCCACCGTCGACGACCCCTGTGGTGGTGAGGGCATCACCGTCGACGATACAGTGACGGTCGAGACGCTCTTCAGCCCCGAGCTGACCGTGACCAAGGCGACCGACTTTCAGGGGCCCGCAGAGGTGGGCGACGAGATCGACTACACCATCGAGGTGGCGAACACCGGCGACGTGACGGTGACCGATCTTGAGGTGACCGATACGTTGCTGTCGAACCTGGCCTATGTGTCGGGCGACGCGAATATGGATGAGGTGCTCGACCTCGACGAGACCTGGGTCTACAGCGGCAGCTACGAGGTGACTGAGGACGATATCTGTGGCGACATCGTCAA
>JAAYDS010000420.1 GCA_012729155.1 Chloroflexota bacterium
ATGGCTGCCGCACAGCCAAAGGTGCGGAATTTGACGTCGGCGATAGCGCCCTCTCGCACCCTGAGATAGATCTCCATCATATCACCACAGGCCGAGCTCTGTACCTCGGCAAAGCCATCGGGATCTTCCAGGGTGCCCACATTGCGGGGATTGGAAAAGTGCTCTAGCACGATCTCTTTGTACATGCGCCCTCCAGACATGTTGGGTTCAATGCGCCTTTGCCGGCTGATAGTATGGAGACAACGCCCGCAGGCGCGCAACAATACCAGGCAAGGCTTCTAGCAAACGATCGATGGTCTCAGGCGTCGTGCTGCGCCCCATCGAAAAGCGCAGCGCGCTCAACGCCAGGCGACCCTCGACGCCCATAGCCGACAGCACATGCGAGGCGGCCGCCTCGCTCGAAGCACAGGCTGAGCCCGTGCTGCAGGCGATATTGTTCATGTCAAGATGCAGTTGCGCCGCCTCACCGTCGATGCCATCGAACACGAAACTGGCCAACCCTGGCAGTCTCTGTGCCGGGTGCCCCGTCAGATATGCCTGAGGTATCGCAGCTAGCACGCCGTCGATGAGCCGGTCGCGCAGTGTCGCGAGGCGCTGGGCCTCACTGAGCTGCTCGGCACAGGCCAACTCGAGGGCCGTGGCCAACCCTACGATGTAGGGTACATTCTCGGTGCCGGCCCGCAGACCAAACTCCTGGCTGCCTCCCGTCTGTTGGGGCTGACAGAGCACGCCATCGCGGACGTAGAGCGCACCGACGCCCTTGGGCGCATAGAACTTGTGGCCCGAGATCGAGAGCAGGTCGACCTGCAACGCCTGTACATCGATGGGCAGATGCCCCGCCGCCTGCACCGCATCACTATGCAGCAGCACGCCGTGCTCTCGAGCGATGGCACCGATCTCAGCCAGAGGCTGGATGGTGCCCACCTCGTTGTTGGCATAGATGATTGAAGCAAGCACCGTATCGGGCCGAATGGCAGCGGCCACGCTCGCGGGATCAACCATGCCATAGCGGTCTACCGGTAGATAGGTGACCTCGTAGCCATACTCACGCTCAAGTTGCTGACAGGTATGGCTGACGGCGTGGTGCTCTACCATGCTGGTGATGATATGGTGCCCCTTGCCGCGCAGGGCCTGGGCCACGCCACGGATGGCCAGATTGTCGCTCTCGCTACCACAGCTGGTGAATATGATCTCTGGAGGCTTGGCTGCGTTCAGCAGCTCTGCCACCAGAGCGCGCGCCGAAGAGACGGCTTGCAGCGCTTCCATGCCCAGGCTATAGCGGCTAGAGGGATTGCCATATCCCCCTTGAAAGTAGGGCAGCATTGCATCGAGGACTCTAGCATCCACTGGTGTCGTCGCTGCATGATCAAGATAGAGCAGGTCGTCGTCTGGCATGGGGCCCTCTCTAGCGCTCGATGACCGGCTGCGGGTCACCGGCGGGCATCTGCTCGCGAAGCTGCGCCTGCAGCTCGGCGACAGTCGTGGCGAGTTCATTGATACGAGCGTTCATCTGCCGGCAGTTCTCGGCGATGGGATCGGGATAGTTCGCATGGTCGAGCATGCCGCAATGGTCGCGCGACACACTGGGGCCCCGCACCAGCCGTGCTGGTACGCCCACAGCAGTGCTATCGGCCGGCACAGGCTTGACGACTATGGCGCCAGAACCGATACGGGCCCTGTCGCCGATCTCGATGGCCCCGAGCACCACAGCGTTGGCACCAATAACGACCTCATTGCCCACCGTTGGGTGCCGCTTGCCCTTTTCGAGAGAGACGCCACCGAGCACCGCGCCCTGATACATGAGCACATCGTCGCCGATCTCGGCCGTCTCACCGATGACCACGCCCATGCCATGGTCGATGAAAAGGCGCCGGCCAATTCTGGCGGCGGGGTGGATCTCGATGCC
>JAAYDS010000066.1 GCA_012729155.1 Chloroflexota bacterium
GTCGGCGTGACCTTTCACCCCGAGACGCTGCACCGCCTGGGCCACCATGGCGACAACTGGTGCCACACCTGGGCCGCCGACGACAGCCTGATCGCGTCGATGGATGACGGCAACTGGCTGGCCGGCCCCCACGAGTACAATAACCACCTCTACCGCCTGGTGGGCGGGCCCGAGGCGTTCGAGCGCCACGACCTGCCTGGCTACCCGCAGTTCATCGCCAACGAGGGCGGCTGGTTCGGCTATGGCATCTGCTCGCTCGCTGGCACGCTCTACTCGTTCGTCTCCAAGTGCCCGCTCAACCGCTGGAGCGGCCCCTTTCGCGGCGTCAAGCTGCTCAGATCGACTGACAATGGCGCCTCCTGGGCGCGCGTGGCCGCCGATGGCAGCGAGCGCCCGCTGGGCCCGTGGGACGCGGCGCGCTATGACGTCTCGCCCGAGGAGATGTTCTGGCTCGAGCCTTCGCCGCGCGAGGCCCACGGCGGCGTGGCCTATCCCTTTGGCTCGTGCGCGGTGGTGCAGCGTGGCCGCGACGGCCAGCTCGACGACGACGGTTATGTCTATATCTACTCGCCCGAGGGCGCCACGTGCGAGCGGCTGCTGCTGGCCCGGGCGCCGCGCGCCGCCCTGGGCGTGCGCGCGCAGTGGCGCTTTTTCGCGGGCTGGCACGAGCAAGAGCCGCTCTGGAGCGCCGACCTCGAGGCGCGCCAGCCAGTGTACACCTTTCCCGCCGGCAGCCACCTGGGGGCCTTTGGCTGGTACTCGTGGCTGCCCTCGGTGGTCTACAACGCCGGGCTGGGCCTCTATCTGATGGCCAACGGTGGCACCTATGGCGGGCACGGCCTCAGCGCTGCCGCCAACGACTATTACGACCGCTGGATGCACACTCGCTCGGGCAGCATGGGCCTGTGGTGGGCACAGCGGCCCTGGGGGCCGTGGCACCCCTTTTTCTACGTCGACGAGTGGACCGTCGACTCGCCAGACAACCGCACCTACCAGCCCAAGCTCTCGCCCAAATGGATCAGCGCCGACGGCCGCCGCATGGTGCTGGTCTGGTCAGACGCGATGCGCAACGCCGAGGGGCGCTCGCACACCGTCAACTATCTGTGGAACCAGATGGCCATCACCATCGAGACGGAGCCGGCCGGCTAGAGCTGGCGCTTGCGGCGCCGCGCACGGCTATGGTAGGCTGTGGGCAGTCTCGTCAGTGCAAAGGAGCCTGTCATGAAGATCGGCGTTATCTCGTATCTGCTGCGGCATCTGGACACGCCCGCGGCCATGCGCTTTCTGCAAGAGATCGGCTACACGGCGGTAGAGCTGGACTATCGCCACGCCGACGGCCTGTGCGACTATCACCAGCAAGACGCGCTGGGCGGCGCCCGCGCCCGCGTGATCTGCTTTGAGCACGGCATCGAGCCGCGGGCCTATTGCGTGGGCGGCCTGGGCCCCAAGCAGCTGCCAGACCTGCGCCGCGCGTTCGAGTTCGCCCGCGGCCTGGGCGTCGAGGTGATGGTGGGCGTGCTCGACCCCGTCATCTTGCCCGAGTTGGACGCCCTCTGCCAGGAATACCAGATCTATTACGCCATCGAGAACCACCGCGGCAACGTCTTTCAGGCCGCCGAGACGATGCTCGCCGCCGTGGCGCCCTACAGCAAGTATGTGGGCTTTAACCCCGACACGGGGCACTTTGCCGCCGCAGGGCTCTCGGCCGCCGCAGAGGTGCGCCAGCTCGCAGGGCGCATCTATCACTGCCATTTCAAAGACTCGGACCAGCATCTGCCGCTGGGCGCCGGCACGGTAGACATGCTGGCCGTGACCAGAGAGCTCAAACGGCAGGGCTACGACCGGCTCTGGTCCATCGAGCATTACGAGTACGACGGCATCTCGGATGAGGAGCTGCGCGCCGGCCTGACCCACGCGCTGGCCTATGTGAAGCAGCTCGACGCACAGACACGGCCGCGATGACACGGCCGCGATGACGCGGGCGCGCTGACGCGGGCGCGCTGACGCCTGACGCCGGGGGCGGCTCGCACGCCTGATGCGCAACGCGGCCGCCCCCCGACGCACCAGCCGCTACGGCAGGCAGGCCTTGGGGAACTTGGCCACCACGGTGTATTGCGGGTCGACCACGTTGCCGATGCGCATGGTGCCCACCTGGGCGTTGAGCTGCCACGCCTCTTGACGCTGAAAGCCATAGCCCTCGACCAGCCAGGTCAGCAGCTCGATCTGCGCCAGCCGCAGCGCGTCCATCAACGGGCGCGCGCTGGCGGCCACCATGATGTGCGTGTCGCTCTCGATGCGCGGCCAGGCGGCCCGCTGCCCCTTGAGCACGTCGATGGTCAGCGTCACCTCGGCGGTGCACTCGGCGGCGGTGCCGTTGAGCTCGCCATCGCCCTGCAGGGCGTGCACGTCGCCATAGGCCAGATAGCCCCCCTTGACCCACACCGGCAGGTAGAGGGTGACGCCCTCGCAGGTGTCGACGCAATCCATGTTGCCGCCAAACTCACCAGGGGTCAGCGTCATCTCGGCGCGGCCGTGGGGCGGCGCCACGCCGATCGACCCCAGGAAGGGGTGCAGCGGCGCCTCGACGCGCTTGAGGCGGCTGTTGGGCAGCTCGAGCGTGCCCACGTTGCGCGCCAGGTCGAGCTGCCAGGTGTAGAACAGCTCAGGGATCGGGTCGTTGTAGAGCAGCAGGCGGCCGGGGCCCTCGCCGGTGAGCGAGCCAAAGTTGGGGCCCTGCTTGCTCAGCGCCCAGCTGCGGTTGAGGGCGATGCGCTCGATGTGGATGGCCAGCAGGTCGCCGGGCTCGGCCTCTTCGATGTAGAGCGGCCCCACGGCCGGGTTCGACTCGCGCAGCGCCCCGCCGGCGATGCGCTGCTTCATGTGCGGCGGCATGGGGTTGCCGGCGGCGTCGTTGCCAAAGGCGTCGCGCGTCTCGGCGATGACGGTGTCACCGCTGTGGATGCGCAGCGCCGGCTCGTGGGGGGCATAGGTGTAATAGTAGCGCGTCGGTGTCAGCTGGTGGACGGTCATGGCGGCCTCCGTGCATGGTGCAGATGCGTCGGCCTCCAGTGTACGCGATGCGGGCCCGCACCGGCAAGGGCGGGCAGGCGTGGCCCCACTGACACGCGCCTGCCCTGCGTTCGCCCCTAGAAGCGATACTCGCGCCCCTCGCGCGAGGCGATGTACATGCCCTCCATCAACTCGGTGAGGTTGCGGCCGTCCTCGACGGTGATGGTCATGGGCGTGTCGTGCAAGATGGCGCTGAGCCACTGGTCCATCGGGTGTGGCTCGGCGGGCGGCAGCTTGCCCACGCGGATCAAGCCCTGCACGCCCTCTGGGTCGAGCTGCGTGCTCTCGACGATCAGCCCGCCAAAGGGGTCTTTGCCGACATAGCCCTCGGTGCCATATATCTCCCACGGGCGCGGGCCGCGGCGCTGCGCCCACGAGCACTCGAGCACGCCCAGCGCGCCCGACGCGAACTCGACCACCACGGCCGAGTTGTCGTCGATGGGATAGTTGTCGGTGAGGTTGTTGATCTTGGCCACCACACTCTTGGGCGGGCCCATGAACCAGCGCATCACGTCGACGATGTGGCAGCCCAGGTCGAACATGGCGCCGCCGCCGGCCAGGTCGGCATCGGCGAACCAGGCGCTGCCGCCCTTGAACCAGCGGTCGAGCCCGCCCGAGTGGGCGATGCGCGCGCGCATCAGCGTCACCTGGCCCAGCCAGCCGGCGTCGAGCGCCTGCTTCATAAAGAGCGTCTCGGGGCTGGTGCGCTGCGGCAGCGAGATCATGAATTTGACGCCGGCGCGTTTGACGGCCGCCACCACGGCCTCGGCGTCGGCCAGCGCGAGGGTGAGGGCCTTTTCGGTATACAGGTGTTTCTTGTGGTCGAGGGCGGCCTTGTAGACCCAGGGGTGGTCTTTGGTGGTCGAGTTGACCACCGCCGCGTCCACGTCGGGCCGGCTCAACGCCGCGTCGATGTCGGCCGTCCAGGGCACGCCAAAGCGTTCAGCCGCCTCCTGGCCGCGCACGGGGTCGTCATCCCAGATGCAGCGGATCTCGGCATCGGGATGCGCCACGATGCGGCGCGCATAGTCGACGGCGTGGACGTGGGCAAAGCTGAGCATGCAGATCCCCAACATGGTGTTTCTCCTAGTCGAACGATGGCACGTGGACGTCGATCTCGCGGCCACCCTGCGCGGCCGAGTCGATCAGCCCCTGGATGATGACGTTGGTCAACAGCATCTCGTCGGCGGGCACGGGCGAGGGCTTGCCCTCGCGCACGGCGTCGGCAAAGGCCAGGTTCTCGGTGCGGAACCCCTCGCCGGGCTTGGGGGTGGGCAGCTCTTGCACCACGCTGTCGATCAGCAGGCCATCTTGCTGGTGAAAGTAGGTGAGCGGTTCGAGCTTGAGGCCGCCCTTGGTGCCCAGGAAAAAGGTCTGGCCAAGGGTGTCCATGTGCATCAGCCAGCAGGTCTTGAACACCAGCACGGCGCCGTTCTCAAAGCGCACCCAGGCCACGCCAAAGTCCTCAACGGTAACCTTGTCGGGCTCCCAGCGGGCCCAGGGCGTGTAGAGCAGCGGCTCGGAGAGCTTGCTGAGGGTGTTGTTGGCGATGCCGCTGACGGTGACGGGCTTGGGCCAGCCCATCAGATACATGGCGTCGAACAGGCAATAGACGCCGATATCGGCGGTGGCGCCGATGCCGGCGGTCTCTTTGTTGATAAAAGTGCCGCCGGGGTTGCCCTTGCGCCGCGAGGTGACGGTCTCGGCATAGTAGATGTCGCCCAGGCGGCCGGCGTCGACGATGGCCTTGGCCATGAGGATGTCGGCCTTGAAGCGGTGCAGCATGCCCACCATCAGCAGCTTGTCGCTTTCGTGGGCGGCCCGCGTCATGGCGATGGCGTCTTCGAGGGTGCCGGCCATCGGCTTTTCGACGAGCACGTTCTTGCCGGCGCGCAGGGCGTCGATGGTGGGCTGGCGATGGGCGTTGTTGTAGGTGCACACATTGACCGACTCGATGTCGTCGCGGGCCAGCAACTCCTGATAGTCAGTATACCAATCAGCGATGCCCCAGCGCTGCGCGGTCTGCTCAGCGCGCTCGGCCGAGATGTCGGCCACCGCTACCACCTCGATGGCATCCTGGTCTTGCAGGGCGCGCAGGTGCGCCTGAGCGATGCCGCCCACGCCGATAAAGCCGGTTCTGATCTTGCGCATGACACTCCTTATACTCCACATACTGTGTATAAGCACGAGCGCATCGCCCGCGCTGGCACGATGGGCGCATGGTACGCCACGTAGCAGCGGCCTGTCAACGGCGCGTCAGGGCGGCTCATGGCGAGGGGTCGTGCAGGGGAAAGAACCCGCCGGCGTCGCGCTCGGCGAACGAGCGCCCGATGAGAAAGCCGCTCTCCGTCTCGGCAGAGACGCGCACCAGGCGGCCGTCGGCGCTCACGCTCTGCACCGTCAGCAGGTCGCCCAGGGTGCGCCCAGGATAGCTGAGCGTGGGCGAGAGCTCGATCCACGTGCGCACGGTGTCCAC
>JAAYDS010000421.1 GCA_012729155.1 Chloroflexota bacterium
ATGGCCCTGGCGGCCTGTTCCACATCTTGGTCGGTGGCTTCGAGGTTGGCATAGCGGATGTTCTCGCGAATCGACCCCGAGAACAGAAACCCATCTTGCAGGACGATGCCCAGCTGCGTTCGCAGCGAGTCGAGCGTCACATCGCGGATATCGATGCCATCGATGGTGATGCGCCCGCCAGTGATGTCGTAGAAACGCGAGAGCAGACTGATGGTCGTCGACTTGCCGGCACCGGTAGCCCCTACAATCGCGACGACCTCGCCCGGCCTGGCCTCGAGATCCATGCCCTCGAGCACCGGCTCGGTGGGCACATAGCGAAAGCTCACTTTGTCGAACAGCACATGCCCCTCAATGCGGGGCAATGGCCTGGCATCGGGGGCCTCTAACACGTCGGGCTGCGTGTCCATCAGCGCAAAGATGCGCGTCGACGCCGCCATAGCGGCCAGTACATTGTCGTAGAGCATCGTGAGCGTGCGGATCGGCTGGAAGAACCGGAACAGGTACGAGATGAACGCCACCAGCACGCCGACCGTCAGGTCGCCCTGCAGCATCGCCAGGCCGCCAAAGCCAAGCACGATGGCCATCCCCAACGAGCCCACCACATCGATCAGGGGAAAGTAGGCCGCCCGAATGGCTGCGGCGTCGATGTTGGCCAGACGATCATCGTCGTTGACCACGCGAAAGGCGGCATGATCGCGCTCTTCCTGGGCAAAGGCCTGGATGATGCGCACGCCGGCAATACCCTCTTCGATGTGCGCCGTTACCCCTGCCACAGTCTCGCGCGTGCGCTGATATGCCGCACCAATCCACTGCCTAAAGACCACGGTGAGCATGAACAGCAAGGGGATGATCACAAACGACACGAGCGACAGCCGCGGGTTGAGCGCCACCATGATGCCGATGGTGCCCCCCAACGAGACCACGATGTTGACCAGCGTCACCAGGCCATTGCTCATCAGCTCGTTGAGCACATCGACGTCGTTGACGATGCGTGAGACGGTGTCGCCCACCTCGGTGCGGTCGAAAAAGCTGAGCGAAAGCCGCTGCAAGAGGCTAAAGGCCTCGTGTCGCAGGTCGCGGATCACATGCTGCCCGATCCAGTTGGTGACATAGACCTGACCGCTCGATGCCCCACTCTGCACAAAGACAGAGAGCAAGTAGAGACCCATGGTACCGATGAGGCCGCCCACGTCGCCCGCCACGATGTCGACGTCGATGGCGCGCTGTAGCAGCAGCGGCCCCACCAGGTCGGCGGCCGTGACGACCAGCACCGACAAGATCGATAGGAATGAGGCCAGCTTGTAGGGCCACAAATACGAGAGCGTGCGCTTTAGTAGTCGCCCTGAGAACTGCCCCTTCTTGGCAGCTGCGAGCTCAAAGCCATGTCCCCAGTAGCCCATCAGCCAGCCTCTTCTTGGTCGGCGAGTTGCGTATCATAGATCTGGCGATAGTGCCCACCCAACGCCAACAGCTCCTCGTGCGTGCCCTCTTCGGCGATGACGCCCTTGTCAAGCACGATGATGCGGTCGGCATTCTTGACGGTGGACAGGCGATGGGCGATGACCACGCTGGTGCGCCCCCGCATGCCCTCGAGCATGGCCTGTTGAATCAGATACTCGGTCTCGACGTCGACGCTGGAGGTCGAGTCATCCATGATCAGGATGCGCGGGTCGAGCAGCATGGCGCGGGCAATGGTCATCCGTTGCCGCTGCCCGCCCGACAGTGTCATGCCGCGTTCGCCCACGTGCGTCTGGTAGCCGTTGGGAAAGCGCGTGATGAACTCGTGGGCCTGAGCCATCTTGGCGGCACGCTCGATCTCTTCCTGTGTAGCATCAGGCCGACCATACGCGATGTTCTCTGCGATGGTGCCAGAAAAGAGCACGGCCTCCTGAAAGATGGTGCCCACATGCTGGCGCAGAGAAGCCAGTTTGATGTCGCGCACGTCATGGCCATCGATCAGAACGCGCCCCTCATTGACGTCGTAAAAGCGCGGGATCAGGTTGATGACCGAGGTCTTGCCGCTGCCCGTGGCCCCCATCACGGCCAGGGTCTCGTTGGGCTTTACCTCGAGGCTGCAATTGTGCAGTACATAGGCGCCCTCTTCGTACCCAAACGAGACGTTCTCGAAACGAATCTCGCCGCGCACCTCGCCCAGGTCGATCGCATCGAGCCTGTCGGCGATCAGTCGTTCGTGCTCCAGCACCTCGGCCAGATGCTCGGCGGCCGCCTCGGCCCGTTGGGCGTTGATCACCATCCAGCCGATCATGCGGATGGGGCCCGTGAGCATCATCATATAGCCCTGCGAGGCCACCAGCTGCCCGAGGCTCATCGAGCCCGTGATCACGGCATAGCCACCGTAAGTGAGCATCAGCACCATGCCCAGATTGGTGAGAAAGCCCATCGATGGCATATAGATCATAAAGACGCGTGCCAGCTTGAGGCGACGCACCATAAAGTCGTCGAGCTGACGATCGAACTTGATCACCTCATGCTGTTCGCGTGCGAACGCCTTCACGACACGCACGCCCGCAAAGTTCTCTTGTAGTTGCGCTGTTACGCGAGCGAATTGTCGCCGCAACCCGAGGAACTGGGGACCCAACAGGTTAGACGAGCGCAGCGTCGTCATCGCCAGGAACGGCACCGTTGCCAAAGCCACCAGCGCCAACTGCCACGACATGGCCACCAGCATGATGAGCGCGCCCAAGAAGGTAATCACCATGCCCACGATGTTGCCGAGGCCAAAGCCAAAGAACATGCTGAGCGCTTCCATGTCGCTCGTCATGCGTGAGATCAGGTAGCCGGTGGGCGTCTGGTCGTGAAAGCCAAAGGGCAGGTGCAGAATCTGCTCATAGAGCGCGTTGCGGATGTCATAGATGAGGCCGTGGACGATGGTGGCCATGCTGTAGCGTTGCGCCGCGGCAAAAAGTGCGCTGACGATGGCGATACAGAGCAACCCGATGCCGAACAGCGCCACCACCGAACGGCTGCCTAGCCGCGTTGCTGTGTCTACCATGCCCTGGATCAGACGCGGCGGCGCCAGGCCCAGCAAGGTAGTGATCACCAGGAAAGCCATCGTCTGGATGATGCGTCCTCGATAGGCCCTCAGATAGCGAAAGACCCGCAGCGTGTAACGCATTCGTGCCCGTCCGGCCTACCAGGCGCGTGGGTCGATGCGGATGCGCACCTCGACCGACATGCCAGGCATCAGCCGGTAGCCATTGGGCTCAAAGGCGATGCGCACCGGCACCTCGGCGTTCACTGGCTGCGAGACGGCGCCTCGGCCGCCATCGCTGGTGAGGGCCACGTTGGTGGAACGACCAACGCGCTCTACCCGCCCATGGAAGCTCACTTTGAGGGCGCGCACGCGCACCTGCACGTCTTGGCCCACCTTCACCTGCCCAATGCGCGATTCGTTGACGTTCGCCTCGACCCACAACCGGTTAGGATCCATCAGCGTCGCAAAAGGCTGCCCGACCGCGATGGTCTCTGCCACATTCACTGGCCGCTCGATGATGATGCCGCTGGCCGGTGCGCGTAGGGGCAGCGCCACCCGGCCGCCAGGCGCGCCACTGAGATGGGCCTCGATGACCGCCAACTCCTCGCCCTCTATGACCGTGTCACCGACCTCGACATTACAGCGCAACACGCGCCCGCCCGCAGGCGCCGTAACAACGGTGCCCTCGCCCAGCACGCGCGCATGAAAGGTATCCACATAGGCCGCGCTGCGCCACACGAAAAAACCAGCCAGCGCAAATACCACCACTGCAAAAACGCCTGCGACGAGCGCAACCCGCTTGAGGCGACTGTCCATCGCTAGTTCACCCTCCAAAAGATGCCAAAGGGCAGCCAGCGATAGTCACCTCGCTCGGTGCCCAGCGATGTGCCAGCGATCAACAGCATGTCGCCCTCTTGCAGGCCACCCGTCACCTCTATGTACCTCCCTTGTGCGAGCCCGGTCTCAACGTGTACATCCTCTTGGCGTCCGCCGCCGGTCAAGCGCTCGACATAGCGGCCCTCTTCGCCCAGACGCAGCACCTCTCGGGGCACGGCCAGGGCCTGCTCACTGCGGCCCGTCTCGATGTGGACCTCGACCGCCATCCCCTCTCGCAATGCCAAACCTTCGGGCTCGACGGCTAGCCTCACTTCGTAACCTGCGCCGCCGCTCGACGACTGTCGCACGGGCGCCACCGTCAGCACCGTGCCACTGAGCCAGGTATCGGAATAGGCATCGAGGCGGGCGCGACAGAGCTGCCCTGGCTGAACCTGACCAATGTACTGCTCGTGGACGATCACCAGCAGTTCGAGCGACGTCAAATCGCTGATCTGTGCCACCGTCTGCCCGGCCGCCACCGTCTTGCCTGGCGCCATCTCGATGGCCGTCACCACACCTGCTGCCGGAGCGCGCAACTCGGCCAGTGCCAGTTGTTGTTCTGCGCGTCGCAGCGCGCCCTTGGCCTGATCCAGCCTCGCCTGGGCAGCAGAGATCTCTTCGGGCAGCGCTGGCTGTAGTGCCTGCGCTACAGCCGCCTCGGACTGCCTGAGCTGGGCACGGGCCGTCTCGAGGTTGCTCTGGCTTTGCTGCACCTGCGCGCGATAGGGCGCCACGTCTTCAGAGCGTGGGCCAGCCTGCAGCTGTTGTCGCTGCAACTCGGCGATCTCGACGGCCTGCTGCGCGCGGGCTACGGCTGCCTCGGCATGGTCGCAGTCCGCCTCTGAGACGCCCTTGCCGACTCGGCCGCAGATGGCGTCGCGCTGAGCCTGAGCGCCCCACAGGCTAGCCTTGGCATCGTCGACGCGTCTCTCAGCGATGGCCAACTCTTCGGGCGCCGAGCCCGCCGTTGCCGCAACAAGATTGGCGTTGGCGCCGGCCAGCAGCGCCTCTGCCGTCTGCACACCGCGGCGCGCAACGTCGACGCCCGCCTCCAGTGCCGCAACGTCTTCTGCGCTGGGCTGGCGCTGCAGACCATCGAGCTGCGCCTGGGCGACACGCACGCCTGCTTCGGCAGTCTGAACGTTCAACTCGAGCGGATCGCGCTCTAGCTCCCCCAGTAGGTCGCCGGGCGCCACACTGTCGCCGACAGCCACATGCACCGCGGCGATGGCGCCAGCTACGTCAAAATCTGCTGGCACGGGTGTAGGGGCGACCACCAGCCCAAAGGCCGGCACCTCGCGCCGCAAGTCCATCCGCACAGGAGAGACCGTTTGTGCCTGGCTGGCACGCCGTACGGGGAATTGCAGGTACCAGTTGTAGGTTGTATAGAGTCCAAAGCCCGTTACAATCAGCACGATAACGAGCGTCAACCAGAGTCGCCAATGCTTCACGCTGCCCCTCCAGCTGCGTCGAGTCCCCATGAGCGGGGCTGCACGGCCGCCATAGACTGGGGTATTGTAGGATGGTAATTGTGCGCGTCAAGCATGGTTGGCCAGGCTGGGCGCGTTCGCCTCTACTATGTATACTGCCTGCTCATCAACACAGCACGACCGCAAAAGGAGCCGTCCAGTGGGCCATCCTTCGATCCAACAGCAGATCACCTTTTTCTACACCAGCGACCTCGCGCGCACGGCCGCCTTTTACGAGGACGTTCTGGGTCTGCCGGTCTCG
>JAAYDS010000422.1 GCA_012729155.1 Chloroflexota bacterium
CGTGCCTGCGCCGCTCCAGTCCACATTGCAGAAGGTGCAAAAGCGGCCAGGGTAGGCCTCGTCTTGCGCCGCCAGGGTGCGCTTGAGGTCGTCGCCCCAGCCACCGCTCAGGTTGACGATGGTCTTGACTCGCACTTCATCGAGGTTGGCCAGCAGGCCAGGCACGTCGATCTCGGCAAAGCGCGGATGGTTGACCGGCAAGTGGTTATGCCCATCCACCACATCGAACTTGGGACGACGCACCTCGGTGACCGGCGTCACCACCTCAGAAATCGGATAATAGTCTTCGACAAAGATACTGCCCTGCATATCGCTCCTCAGATGCTCTAGCCTTTGACGCCCGTGAAAACGATGCCCTGAACAAAGTAGCGCTGCGCGAAAAAGTAGATGACCAGCACCGGCATCATCACGATCACCGAGGCCGCCATCAGCAGCTCCCACTTGGTCTCATATTGCCCGCGGAAGAGCTGCAAGCCCAGCGCCAGCGTGTAGCGCTTCTGGTCGTTGAGGTAGATCAACGGCCCCATAAAGTCATTCCAGCGATACAGGAACTGGAAAATGGCCACTGTGCCGATCACGGGCTTGCTCAGCGGCCCCACAATGCGCCAAAAGACGCCGAACACGCCGCACCCGTCGATCTTGGCAGCGTCGTCCAGATCGAGGGGCAACGTCATAAAGAACTGCCGCATCAAAAAGATGTTGAATGGGCCGCCGCCAAAGAACGCCGGCACAATCAACGGGATGAACGTGTTCACAAACCCCATCGAGCGCCAGATGGCGAAGACAGGGATCATGGTCACGTGTTGCGGCAGCATCATCGTGGCGATCACGATCAGAAACAGGGGGTCTCGCCCCACCCAGCGCAGGCGCGCAAAACTATAGCCCACAATGGCCGAGGTCAACGTGGCGCCCACCACAGTCCACGCGGTGATGATCACCGTGTTGATGGTGAATGTGGTGAACGGCACATAGTTCCACGCCATAGGATAGTTGGTCCACACAAATGGGTTGGGGATCCACTCTGGCGGGAAGACGAACACAGCTCCCGGCCGCTTGAGTGACGTCGACACCATCCACAAAAAGGGCACCATCAGCACGGCCGCCCCAGCGAACAGGATGATATAGACCACCGTGCGCTGCAGGCGCTGCATAAAGCTGATGCTGCTGGTGACCTTGAGCTTTTGCACAGGCTGGGCGGTGGGTGTAGTCGTAGCCATGTTACCTCCTAGCCCTTGCGCAGCTCGCCCTCATAGTGGACCCAGCCCACCGAGGAGCGGAACACGATCGCCGTCAGGATCATGATGTAGATGAACAGCAGCCAGGCGATGGCCGAGGCAAAGCCCATGCGGAACCACCTGAACGCGTTCAGATACATGTACAGCAGGGTGAACATACTCGCGTTGTTGGGGCCACCCTCGGTCAGGATAAAGGCCTGGGTAAAGGTCTGCAAAGCGCCGATGACGCCGTTCACCAGGTTAAAGAACAGCACCGGCGAGATCATGGGCAGGGTGACCTTCCAGAACTTTTTCCATGAGCCGGCGCCGTCCACTGTGGCCGCCTCGTAGAGATCAGTGGGAATGCCCTGCAGCCCGGCTAGGTAGATGAGCATGGCCGAGCCCACATCCCACAGGCTCATGATGATGAGTGACGGAATCACCCATTGCCGCTGCACCAACCAGGCCGGCCCCTGGATCTTGAACAACGCCCAGAGGACATAGTTCAACAGGCCAAACTCGCTGTTAAAGATCCAGCGCCACATCATGGCCACAGCCACGCCTGATAGCACTGCAGGCAGGTAGTAGATGCTGCGGAAAACGAAAATGCCCCTGACGCTCTGGTTCATCAGCAGCGCAATGGCGAGGCCGAGCACCAATCGCAAGGGCACGCTCACCACCGAGTAATAGGTGGTGATGACGAACGAGTGCAACACCACCGGGTCGCCCCGGGTAAAGATAAAGGCATAGTTCTTGAGGCCAGTGAACGTGGGCGACGTCAGGATGTCCCAGTCGGTCATACTGAGATACAACGACGCAACCATCGGCACCATGGTGAACCCGACAAAGCCGATGATCCAGGGAGAGGCCAATAACCAGCCCCAAAAGTTCTCGCGTCGCTCGCCCGAGCTCATTGCCTGCCAGCGATCTCGGAAGGTGCGCCGTGTCAGGCCCGCACTTGCCATGAGCGATCCTCCTGCGGCATACCGGCAGAGGGCTCTGGACGCCCCCTGCCGGTTGTTGCCAAGAGACTAGACGGCCCGGCCCGCCAGCACGTCGTCGATGGACTTTTTGGCGTCGTCCATCGCCTGCTGCACGTCCTTGCCTTCTTCCAGCACCAGCGTCATCTCATCGGTGATGAACTTGTTCCACTGGGCAGAGGTCGGCTCGGCGGTGTTCGGGTAGAACATCGACTTGTCCGTCCACGTCAGGAACAGGTCGCGGTTGTCGGGCTTGAACTGCGGGCTGAACCACAGCGGTGCCGTGTCGGCGCGCGACGGGATCACCGTGTCGCTATTGCCCAGCACGCCCGAGCCAGCAAAGCTACCCAGGTACGATACCCACGTGAACGCGGCCTCGGCGACCTTGGTGCTCTTGGCGATCGTGTTGCCCAGACCGTGGATCATGCAGATCGAGTTGCCAGTCGGCGCGTACGGGATCGGCAGGGCGTCCCACTCAAAGTCGACGACCTGCTCGTTCAACGTGCCCACGTTCCAGCTGCCGATGTGCATCAGGCCCACGCGGCCCGTCACAAACTGATCGCTCTCGCCCATCGTCTGCAGTGCCTCAGAACCAGGCGCCATGCCCTCGCGACGGTACGATGTGTACTCGCGCAGCGCCTCAACGGCAGGCGCCTCGTTCATCGTGAACTCGGTCTTGTCCTCGTTCAGAACGGTGCCGCCATTCGAGTACACCCAGTTGAACCAGCCGGTCTGGCTCGTGTTCGATGCCACCATGCCGTACTGCGTGGTACGGTCGCCTTCCTTCTTGGTCATGGCGGTGGCGTATTCCTTGCACATCACCCAGTCCCACGCGCTAAAGTCGTTGGCGCTGTCTGGCAGAGACAACCCGGCCTCTTCGAGCAGGCTCATGTTGACAGCCAGGGTGATGGTGTCATAGTCGCGCGGCCACGAGTAGGCATCGCCCTCGAACTTGTAGGCGGCCTTCAGAGAGTCAAAGTTGAGCTCCCAGTCGTTCTTGAGCTTTTCCTCAGCGTCCAAGAGCGGCTGCAGGTTCATCAGCGTGTCTTTGGCTACCAACGAGGCAAAGTTCGACATGTTGAGCCAGAAAGTATCTGGGGCGTCGCC
>JAAYDS010000067.1 GCA_012729155.1 Chloroflexota bacterium
GGTACTCGGTCGTCTCCAGGCGCTCGACCCCGCTCAGTTCGACGGCACGGCGCATATTGCCCAAAGCAAAGGCCACGGCACGGCGGATCTGCTCGGGCAGCGGCCCACGGATGTCTTCGCGCACAAACCGGTCGCTCATGCGCTGACCGGCGTAGCGCACGGCCAAAATCTCGCTGGACCGCACCCAGCGATCGGGTTGCCGGCCAAAGAGCAGCACGCCCGCCACGGTCGGCCTGGCCTCGGCGCCGTACAAGCAGCCGCGCTGTCGCAGCAGTTCGTTAACAGGCAGGCCACGGGGGTTGCCGATGCGCGCCAGATAAGCGGCAATCGCCTCACCATCGAGATCATCGTACGAGGCCCCAGGGAGAGGTTCGGCGTCGTAGCTGACCTGGCCGCGCGCCACCAGCAGCTGCTTGAGCGCCAGGCTGCTGAGGGGTGCCACACGGGCCCCTGCCCGCACCAGATAGCGTCCATCCACCGCATAGACGTGTCGCAGCCCGGCCGGTATCTGCACAAGCACTGCCTCGGGCGCGCCCTCTTTGCCGACAAACACCGGCACGGGCGCCACCAGTGCTGGCTCGCACATCAACAGCGCATCCAGGGCGCGCTCTAGCACCGCAGCGCCGTCTTCGAGAGGACAGCTTGGGCTCGTGGCGCCCAACACCACAGCGCCGCCTTCACCGTTGGCCAACGCCGCCGCCCACTCTGCGATGCGCCGCGGCGTGGCGGCTTGGGGCAACGTCACCACATGGTCGGCGCCCATCGAGCTCAGCAGGCCGTGCGCCTCGTGCCAATCCATGTCGGGCCCCTCCTCTTGCTGCTGCTGCGATTATACACACAACGCCAAGAGGCCGCGCCTGTACGACGCGGCCTCTTGAGTACAGATCGGTCTACTGCAAAAAATGGTTCCGCGCCCGCTGATCGGCCTGCGTGCGCAGCGCCACGGGCACCACCTGGTCCATGTTCTCAACAAACACAAAGCGCATATTGCGCATCAAGTTCCTGGGCACCTCGACCATATCGCGATCGTTCTGCTTGGGCACGAGGATCGTCTTGAGGCCAGCGCGGTGCGCGGCCAACGCCTTTTCTCGCAGGCCGCCGATGGGCAGCACCCGCCCGCGCAAGGTGATCTCGCCGGTCATGGTCACTTGATGGTCCACGGCGCGGCCGCTCAGCGCCGAGATGAGGGCGGTGGCAATGGTAATGCCTGCCGACGGGCCATCTTTGGGCACAGCGCCCTCGGGCACGTGCACATGGATATCGATCTTGTCGAAATCGACATCGTCAAAACCATAGTCCTCGGCCCGCGAGCGCGCATAGCTCAGCGCTGCCTGCGCAGACTCTTGCATCACGTCGCCCAGCTGCCCCGTGAGCAGCAGGCTCCCCTTGCCTGCCACAATGCTCACCTCGATCGACATGGTGTCTCCGCCGGCCTCAGTCCAGGCCAGGCCAGTGGCTACGCCGATCTGATCTTCTCGCTCGGCCACACCAAAGGTGTAACGGGGCGGGCCCACCAGCTTGGTGAGCGACTGGGCCGACACCTGGCGAAGCGGCGCCTTACCCTCAGCCATGCGCATCGCCGCCTTGCGACACACGGTGGCGATCAACCGATCCAGATTGCGCACACCCGCCTCGTTGGTGTGCTCACGGATCAGCGCCTGCAATGCGCCGTCCGAGAACCTGAGCTGCTCCAACCCGTTTTGCTCGATCTGCTGCGGGATCAGGAACTTGCGGGCGATATGGACCTTCTCGTACTCCATATACCCTGGAAACTCGATCACTTCCATGCGGTCAAGCAGCGCCGGCGGCACCGGATCGAGATAGTTGGCCGTGGTGATGAACATCACGTGCGAAAGATCGAACGGCAGCTCGAGATAATGATCGGAAAAGGCATTGTTCTGCTCCGGGTCGAGCACCTCGAGCAGCGCCGACGCCGGGTCACCGCGAAAGTCCATGCCCAGCTTGTCGATCTCGTCGAGCATGAACACAGGATTGGCCGACCCAGCGCGGCGAATGGTCTGGATGATGCGGCCGGGCAGTGCGCCCACATAGGTTCGGCGGTGCCCGCGGATCTCGGCCTCATCACGGATGCCGCCCAGGCTCACGCGCACAAACTTGCGCCCCAGAGCCTCTGCGATGGAGCGCCCCAGCGACGTCTTGCCGGTGCCGGGCGGCCCCGCAAAGCAGAGGATCGGGTTCTTCATTTTGTCGCGGGCCAGCGAGTACACGGCGATGTGCTCCAGGATGCGCTCTTTGGCCTTGGGGATGCCATAGTGCGAGGCCTCGAGCATCTCTTTGGCCCGCGCAATGTCGAGGTTATCCTCAGTTTCCTGGCCCCAGGGCAGAGCAATGATCCAGTCCAGATAGGTGCGGATAACGCCCGTCTCGGGAGACATGGGAGACATGCCGCTCAGGCGCGAGAGCTCTTTGTCGGCGCGCTCGCGCACCTCGTCGGGCAGCTCCAACTCGGCGAGCTTGGTGCGCAGCTCTTCGACCTCTTGCGCATAGGGGTCTCCCTCGCCCAACTCGGACTGGATGACGCGCATCTGCTCGCGCAAAAAGTACTCGCGTTGGCCGCGGTCGATCTCTTGCTGCACCTGCGATTGCAGCTGGTTCTCCAGCTCGAGCACATCCTGCTCTGCGGCGAGGATGCGCTGCACCGCCTTGAGGCGGTCGTAGCAGTCCAGGTTTGCCAGCACCTCTTGCCGTTCAGCCACCGTCAACCCCAGCACCGAGGCCACCAGGTCGGCCAACAGGCCGGGCGTCTCGGCGTTCACGGCAGCCACATAGGCGTCTTCGGGGATGTTCTGGCTCAGCTCTTGGACACGATGAAAACTGCGCAGCACCGCGCGCTTGAGCGCCTCGGCCTGCACGTCGGAACGGGTGACTTCTTCAACGGGCTCGACGGTGGCCGCGATGTGGGGTTCGGTCTGCACAAACTTGGCCACCTGCACGCGGCGCTGCCCCTGCACCCAGATGCTCAGGCTGCCATCGGGCATCAGCAACTTGCGGCCGATGACGACCTCGGTGCCCACGCGATAGAGATCGCTCACCTCGGGCACTTCGATCTCCTCGTCGAGCTGGGCTAGCGCCAGCAGGCGGCCCTCAGCGGCCATAGCCGCCTCTACCGCGCGAATGGAACGTTCGCGCCCCACCAGCAACGGCACCATCATATGCGGGAACATGACCGAGTCGCGCAGGGCCA
>JAAYDS010000068.1 GCA_012729155.1 Chloroflexota bacterium
CAGGGCGATCTCATCGCGGCTCAGGCCGCCCAGCAACCCGATGATGGTGCTGGCATCGAGCCCGTCATAATCGGCCACGGGCAGCACGCCAAATGACTGTGCGGCTTGGCGCTCTTGCGGCGGCGACTGCACCAGGCTCAACAGTGCCCGCGTCACTGGCCCGGGGTGCTCTGCCGTCTCGACGCCGGCGCTGTTTGCCGCCTTGATGGCTCGCGCCACGGCCCTGCCTGTTAGCACCACCGCGCCGATGCCGGTGAGGAGCACGTCTTTGGCCACGCGTCGGACCGGTTCCAGATCGACCTCGGGCAGGCGAACGGTTGGGCGCTTGAATTCAAGTTCCACCACACGACGGGGCAGCTCGCCCGCCATGGCGTCTTGCTCGGTCATTTCTACCCTCCTGATGCTGACATCACACACCATACGCTGGCGCGGGGGCAGAGTTGCGGCATGTCATGAGCGGTGCTCAGCAGCCGCTGCCGAAAGGGCAATGGGTCAGCAGGGGGCAATCTGCACAGCGGGGTTTGGCGCGGCAGTGCGTTTTGGCATGCTGGACGATGAGGGCATGAGCCTCATTGTAGAGGGCGGTGTCTGAGGGCAGGGCGGCCATCCAGTGGGCCTGCAGCGCTTGGTAGCTGGCACGCTGCGCCCAGTCGGCTCCCAGTCGGGCGAGCAGGCGGCGTGTGTAGGCGTCGACCACAAAGGTCGGTCGCTCAAAGGCATAGAGCAAGATGCTGTCCGCCGTCTCAGGGCCGACGCCCTGCACGGCCAGCAGCTCGGCGCGCAGCGTCTGCAGTGGTAGCGCCAACCAGCGGGGGTGCTCGAGGCCCCACGGCGCCAGATAGTTCAGCAGTGATCGCAGCCGCCTGAGCTTGACGTTGTAGAACCCCGATGGCCAGATACACGCGCGCAGGGTGTTGTCATCGCTGGCCAACAGTGCCGGCCACTCGAGCAGCCCTGCCAGGGCCAGGTTGTCGATGGCACGCGAAGCATTGCGCCAGTTGGTGTTCTGGATCAGCACCGCCCCCACGATGATCTCGAGCCGCGTCTCGCCTGGCCACCAGTGCTGCGGGCCATAGGCATGCAGCAGCGTCGCAAAGAGATCTGGCAGCGGCAGCATGCCCTCAGTGCTCAATGGCAGCCTCATCCAGCAGCGGTGGTGCGGCCAAGGCGAGTCGTCCGGTGCGCCACTTTGTCAGCAGCAGCAGGCCCACCAGGCCCGTGGCCAGCCCGATGAGGCCCAGCAGCCCGCCTTCGGGGCCAAACTCGCCGCCCGTCCATCGCGGTGGCCCCACGGCCTGCAGGGCGAAAAGGTTGAACGGCGACACCCGGTGCCCGCTCACTGGCAGGCCGAACACGGTGCCCTGAAACAGGTTCCACGTGATGTGTATGCCGATCGACAGCCCGAGTCGGCCGGTCAGCAAGACGCCAAGGCCCAGCAATAGCCCGGCGGCCATCACAGCCACAGTGCTGGCCGGGGTTGCAGAGGGATTATCGGCATGCAGCAGCCCAAAGTAGACCGAGGTGCCCGCCCAGGCCAAAAGGAGCGCCCATCGCGGCGACAACCAGCGTGTGCAAAGCCCTTCGGTCAGGCTGGTGAGCAGGTAGCCTCGCGCCCACACCTCTTCGTGTAGGCCCACCAGCAGCCAGAGGCTCAGCGACAGCGCCAGGCTGCCCGGGCCGGCATAGCCCGCCCAGATCGCGCCCACCTTCAGCCAGCCAGAGACCAGGCCCACGCCGACCGTTGCCATCATCATCGCGGCGCCCAACGCCAGCCCCAGGCCCAGCTCGTGCCAGTTGGCGCGGCTGGGCGGCAGGCCCATGCCACTGTGCGAGCGGCGATCGACCCAGCGGGCGCAGACATAGGCCGCCAGTAAGGTCGCCCCTGCCATGGTGGCCACGTTGCCCATGGCGGTGGCACTGGCCCACGGCCCAGCCACTGTGGCCGCCGCGCTCAAGCCCAGCATCAAAAGGGCGCGCAACAGCACGAACATGACGATACGCCATAGTGCGCGTGGGCGGCAGAGGCGTCGATCCCAAAAGAGAGACGCCGCCGTCGCCAGCGCGCACCGTGCATTCATGGGGCTCAGGCCCAGGCCGAGGCGATCTCGTCAGCCCAGGCTTCGATGACCGGCCAGTCGCGAAAGTCGCCCGGCTCGGCCTTCATAGCCTTGAGTATCCAGCGTGCCAGAAACCACATCGCCTGAGGATCATGCGCACCGGCAAAAGATGCGGCGTGTGTGCAGTTCACCAGTGCGGCGAATAGCTGGGCATACTTTTCGGCCTCGGCCTTCTGCTCGGGCGTATTCTGAGCAGCAGCCAGGCAGACCGCAAAAGCCGCAGCCTTTTTGCCAGCAAGCACGTCATGCTGCTGCGTCAGCAGCTTGGTCATGTCGCGGTGTAGGCCGCCCGCATAGATGCCGCTGCCCAACACCACGCCGCCATAGTCGCTCAGATCGCCGGCCTGGCGCACATCGGTCGTGGTCACATCGTGTCCGCCTGCGCGTAGCCGCTCGGCCACACGCTCAGCTATGCCGCGAGTGCTGCCGTACTTGGAACCGTAGGTTACCAGAATCTTCATGTCGTCTCCCCTCCTGCCTCAAAGGCCAACAGACGTGCCGATGATACCACGGGGATTGACACGTTGGTTCGGCCAGGCGGCGAGAAGTGTCCCTGGCCAGGCGGCCAGTCTGTTGGCCTGCACGGGCCTAGCCACGGCGCTCGAGGCGCTGGGCCGTCACAGTGTACCAGCGGCGCAGCTCTGGCTCTGAGACGAGCGGCGCGCTCACGGCGGCCAGCGTCTCGGCCTGCATCTCGCCCAGCTCGACGAGTTCGCGGCCGGCCTGCTGCGCGGCCGCCAGCACCTTTTGGCCGGCAGGCGTGGTCTGCTGGCGGGTGGCATCGAGCATGGCCATGGCATGCGGGCGCAGCACGGCGCCCGCAAAGGGCACGCTGGCGTTGGCGGCCATCTCTTCTGCGATGTGGAGCACCACATCCAGGTTCTCCACCTCCCACCAACCGCCCGTGGCCACCAGTGCGATGCGGCTGATCGCCACA
>JAAYDS010000423.1 GCA_012729155.1 Chloroflexota bacterium
CGCGGGCTGAGATCCTGGCCATATTCCCGCTCGAACTGGTCGACGGTGCAGCGCAGGGTCACCGTAAAAGAGCGCGGCGTGGCCCGCAACTCTGGCTCGGGATGATGGTCGCGGCGCATGGCGTCATAGACGATATCCATGCCCAGGCCCAGCTCTTCGATATAGCCCCAGTAGTACAGCCCGCGCACAATCCGCGGATTGCGCGAATAGTGCTCTTCGACGATGTTATCGAGGGTGATGTGGCCTGGCAGGCCGCCTGGCGAGATCACCTCCATATGGTCATCAAAGAGGCGGATCTCGATGCGTTGGCCGCTGATGGCATAGTCCCGGTGGCAGATGGCATTGACCACGACCTCACGCACGGCCTCAACGGGGTAGGCATAGCGCTCTTCGCGCGCCAGGCCGTTGGTCACGGCAGCCTGGCGCAGCTCCTCAGAGAGCACCTGCCAGGTACGCTCCACCTGCCGCGCCACAGGCCCCGTCACCTCAACACGCCGTGCATAGCGTTCGCCGGCCGCCACGCCCGCGCCCACGTCGCTTCCCTTGAAGCGCACCAGCACCACGCCAGCCTGCGGCATAAAGTAGTCAGGGTTCTTGCCAAAGAGGAGCAGGCCCGCCGTGGTGATGTTGCCCTCGGCATCGACAGCGCCCGCCTCGCGGAGCAACTCGCCTCGGGTAACCACCTCTCCCCGCGGTCCGCGGCGAATGCGATTGCGCTGATACTCGTCCAGAATAGCCTCGTCGAGGTCGGCCAGAGTAGCGCCCGGCACAGCGCGCTCCTCAGCGCTCTGCAGCTCGGGCTCAAGACGGCCGCGCAACTCGCGCTCGGGGCTCACCTCGACATTCAGCTTGCCCGAGCGCACCAGCACACGCCCCTCGACGGTCATGCGATAGCCAGTGGGGCGCACTGTGATGGTGGCCACCTGCCCTTCAGGAGACTCTTCGACGCGCCACTCGGGCAAATCGATGGCCCGAAAGGGTGGACGGCAGAGCGCCAACGCACCGCCCAACACTGGCTCGAACAGCTCGGCGGCATTGGGGTCTACCCGCCCTCGCTCGGTGACACCGACCACGATGGTGCCTCCCGCGCCGTTGGCGAACGCCACAATGTGTTCGGCCAGGGTGCGAGCGTCGGGCTCTAGCACAAACTCGAGTGTAGGGCCACGTCCGCGGGCCAGGAGCGATTTGAGGTTCACGTCAGGCCCTCCGTCCATGCCGGCGTTCAGGGCGCCAGCCCAAAGGGAAAGGAGACACGCCAGAGCGTGCCCACCCGCACCACCTGAACCGTGTAGCGCGTACTCCCCCCGCTGGCCGCTGACAGCGCCACCTGCATATAGTAACGGTCGCGGTGGCGTGCCACGCGTGTGACGGTGATGCTGTTGAACTGCCGAGGGGGGCTGCCGGTCACCCGACTGAGCGCGCTGAACACCTCCTCTTTGGTAACACGCCGACCGTACAGCGTATACAGCGAGGCAGGATCGGTCAGCTCATAGACCCGCTCGAAATCGCCACGGCCCAGCGCCTCGAAATAGTCCTGTGTCACCCGCACGGGCGAGTTGCCGAGCCGTCCGCTGTAAAAGTCATAGAGCTGATAGATGACAAAGCCGAGCACGCCAGCCAGCACCAGGCCGGCCACAACGCGGATGATGAGCGCTACACGTTTCCATTTGGCCACAGGCCGCTCCTCCTAGGGGGTTCGCCGCTGCGGCGCGCGACGCGTGGGTGTGCGACGAGGGGGCTTGGGTGGCTGATCCTCGGGCGGCGCCTCTGGTGCAGGCGTGGTCGCGTCGGCAAGTTTGCGCGCGGTCCGACGGTGCGTTGGCGTGGGCTCTGCAGGCGTTGCGGCATCGTCGTTCTTGGGCGTCGCCTTCCGGCGGCGCGGTGAGGGCTTGGCAGCCTCGGGCGGCGCCTCTGGTGCAGGCGTGGTCGCGTCGGCGGGTTTGCGCGCGGTCCGGCGGCGCGTTGAGGTGGGCTCTGCAGGCGTTGCAGCATCTTTGCCCCTGGGCGTCGCCTTCCGGCGGCGCGGCGAGGGCTTGGACGTGGCGTCGCCAGAGACCTTCTGGTTGGCCTCTACGGCGGGCCTGGGCGTCGTACGCCCATCTGGCGCCTTGGCAGTTGCTGGTGACGGTGAGGTCTGCTCATCGTCGTCGCCAGAGGGCTGGCCCTTGCCCAGCCGCACGGCCACCAGCGTGGTCACGCGGTCGCTCTTGGCGAGCTCGACCAGCGCATTGCGGCCAGTGCGCGTCACGATGCGCCCCCAACTGGCGCGCGCGGTAGCCGGCACGTCGCGCACCGAGAGCTGCACATTGATCCCCTGATCGGTGCCCAGTGCGATGGCGTCGTCGAGATCGACAGCCACCACGCCTACCACGGGGCCGCATACGTCCAGTTTGGACGCGTCCATCGCCGCCGCGCCCTGGCCACCGCGCCCCTGTGCGCTGTATTCAGCGCCAGGCGAGCGTTTGCCAAAACCTCGCTCGGTGACGATCACCACCTGCGTCTGCTCTGATAGGGCGGCAATGCCCGCCAGGGTATCGTCGCCCTTGAGATCCATGCCCTTCATGCCGCTGGCTCCGAGCCCCTGGGCCCGCACCGACTCCTCGGAAAAGCGGATCGCCTTGCCCTGCGCCGAAGCCAGCAGGAGGTCGGCCTTGCCATCGGTGCACACCAGGCCCACCACCTCGTCGTCACCCAGCCCGCCCATGACCTCGCCAAAGTCGCGTGTCAGGCCAGCCAGGTCGCTGAGCGCCAGTCGTTTGACCGTGCCCTGACGAGTGGCCAGGCAGAGATACCCCTCTAGCCCGTCGAGCGACAATGCCCCAACAAGGCGCTGATCAGCGGGCATCCGCAGCAGGTCGGCGATGGGGGTGCCGCCTGGCTGCTGTGCGCTGTCTGGCAACTGGTGGCCTGGCAGGCCGGCAGCCAGGCCCCGATTGGTCACCAGCACCACCTGTTGCTGCGTGGTCATCGTCAGCAACGCCAGAGCCGCCTCTGAGGGAAAGGCCGTGCGCACGCCGCCGCGTTTGGCGGCAAAGGCCGCCACCGGCCAGCGCAGAAGGGTGCCGGCGGCTGTCACACCGACGATGACCGCCTCGTTGGGCACCAGGTCAGAGGCCGACAGCCCGTCGCTAGAGGCCTCTCGCATGATGCGCGTACGTCGCGGGTCGCCAAAGCGCTTTTTCAACTCCAGCAACTCGTCCTTGGCCAGCGCCAGGATGCCATTGCGGCTGTCCAACAGCTCTTGCAGACTCTTGATGAGCGCCTTGATCTCCTGATACTCTTCTTCCAGGCGACGGCGCTCCAGCGCTGCCAGCCGGCGCAGCTGCATGTCGAGGATGGCTTGCGCCTGAACCTCGGTAAACTTGAACTCTTTGATGAGGTTGGCGCGTGCCGTGTCTGCAGTGCGAGACTTGCGAATGGTGGCGATGACCGCGTCCAACTCGTCCAGGGCGCGCAACAGGCCTTCGAGGATATGGGCACGAGCTTCGGCGCGCGCCAGCTCGTGGCGGGTGCGACGCTCGATGACGACAGCGCGATGGTCGATGTAGTGCAGCAATACGCGCTTGAGCGAGAGGGTGCGCGGTTCTCCGTCGACCAACGCCAGCATGTTGACGCCAAAGGTGGCCTGCATCTGCGTGCGCTTGAGCAGCGCCGCCAGCACCGGCTGCCACTCGACGCCCCGCTTGAGCTCGATCACGATGCGCATGCCGTTGCGATCTGACTCGTCACGCAGGTCGCCCGCGCCCTCGATGACGCCCTCGCGAAACAGTGAGGCGATGCGGCTCACCAGGTTCGCTTTATTGACCTGGTAGGGCAACTCGGTGACGATGAGGGCCGTGCGCCCGCCAGAGAGCTCTTCGATGTGGGCGTGTGCCCGCATGACAACGCGCCCCCTGCCAGTGGCATAAGCCTGGCGAATACCCTCATCGCCCAGAATCGTGCCGCCGGTAGGAAAGTCTGGCCCGGGGATGTAGCGCATCAGCTCGTCGAGCATCACATCGTCGGCACGCTGGTAGTTGTCGATGAGAAAGGCCACCGCATCAGCCACCTCGCTCAGGTTGTGAGGCGGGATGTTGGTGGCCATACCCACAGCGATACCGCCCACTCCGTTCACCAATAGGTTCGGCAGCTTGGCGGGCAGCACCACCGGCTCTTGCAGTGAGCCATCAAAGTTATCGACGAAATCGACAGTTTCGGCGCCGATGTCGGTGAGCATCTCCTCGCCGAGGGCCGTCAGGCGCGCCTCGGTGTAGCGGATAGCCGCAGCCTCGTCGCCATCGATGGATCCAAAGTTGCCCTGGCCATCGACGAGCCGATAGCGCATGGCGAAATCCTGGGCCATACGCACCATGGCGTCATAGACAGCGGTGTCGCTATGCGGATGGTATTTGCCCAGCACCTCGCCCACAATACGGGCACTCTTGCGCGTGGGCTGATCGTGCCGCAGGCCCATATCGTTCATAGCATAGAGGATGCGCCGCTGCACTGGCTTGAGGCCGTCGCGCACGTCGGGCAGGGCTCGCGCGGTGATGACGCTCATGGCGTACGAGAGGTATGCCGAGCGCATCGTTTGCTCAATGTCTACATGTTCAACTGTACCGAGTTCCATCGAACCTCGTATTCCGGGGATCAACCGTCCATCGCGCGTCTGCGCGTTAGCCGCGCAGGCCGGGGTAGATGTGTATCTCAGCCAGGGCCTGGCGCAGCTCTGGGCCAGCCAGGGCCCCGCCTTCTGAGATGACGGCCGTCATGCTCTCGAGCGGCGTTATGTCGAGTTGTGCGTTGCTCACCGTCAAATTGTCGTCAGCGGTAGACATGATCTGGGCCGGGTCGCCCTGAGCAGCGGCGATATCCACAGCATACTCCTCAGGCAGCATGCGGTTACCGGGGCATATGGCTAGCACAGGCAGCTCGAGTTCGCGCGCCAGGGCCACCAGGGGAGCGGTGCCCAGCCGCCCCACCAGGCCCATGCGCGAGAGCGCCTCGCACCCCACCACCAGCACGGGCATGCGCGGCAGCCAGCCAAACAAAGCCAGATCGATGCCGATGGTCACCGGCAGGCCAGCGGCCGCGAGTTCGCTTGCCAGCGCCAACCCTGTAAAGCCAGGGCGCTCTTCGCTGCAGTAGAGCTGTGGCGGGCTGTCGGGCCGCATGGTCGCTATCATCATCAGGGCCCGGCGAGCAATGTCTCCCCCCGCATACACCATCAGGCGTCGGTATGGAGCCAATGCTTCGCTGACCTGTAACACCAGCCGTGCTGTTGATTGCTCGACGCTGGCCTCGTAGGCCACAAGATGCTCGATGGCTGCGCGACGGACGTCGCCAGCGCTGTCGGCGCCATCGGCCGACCAGAGCATGCCGTTCACCAGGCGAAACACGGGCGCTGCCGCTGGCTTGGCGGCGATCACCTGACGGCCGATATCGAGCAGCCAGCGCCGCGTGCCGCTGACGCTGCCAGCGCTATGCGCCGAGATCGCCTCGATCAGTAGATCGGCCACACGCCAGGTGAGTTCAGAGATGTTGATGTGCTGATCGCGGCGGAGCTGTGCGATTCTTGCCTGCCAGTTCAATCGGGCCATGCCATCCCCTGTTGTTGAGCGAGGCCACACAGATTATACCCGCCCAGCGTGGCCTCGCCAAGCTCACTGACGGATCAGGCTACCTGGCTGGCAGTGCCGACAAAAGTTGGTGGCACGTTGCCCGCTTTTGACCTCAGAGATGGGGCGGCCACAGCGCGGACAGGGCTGCCCGGGCTTGTTGTGCACCGCCAGAAAATCGCGCACCCTGACGTCGATCTCGTCGCCCATGCGCTCGCCCAACACAGCAATGGCCTCATGCAGCACAGCACGCATGGCTTCATAGAGCGCCTCGACCTCGTCTGCTGTGAGCGTATGGACGCGCCGAAAGGGATAGATGCCGGCGCGAAAGAGGATCTCGTCGGTATAGGCGTTACCGATGCCGCCTACCAGCGCCCCGCGGGTCAGCACGCCTTTGAGCTCGCCGCGGTGTGAGCGCAGGCGAGCCCGAAAAACGTCGAGCGTGAGCTCGGGTGCGAGCGCATCTGGCCCTACTCCGCTGAGGCCGGGCACCGCATCCAGATCGGTGCAGAGATAGACCTTGCCCATGCCACGCGGATCATGATAGCGCAGCTCGCTGCCGTCATCGAGCACAAAGGCGACATAGTCGCGCTTACGGATGGGCTGCTCTGGGGTGCCATGCCGCAGCGCGCCAGCGAGCATAAAGTTGATGGCGATGTAGCGGGCGTCGTCGAGCGTCAGCAGCAGGAACTTGGCACGCGTAGTGACGGCGACGATCTGTCTCCCCACACAAAAGAGCGAGGCATCTTGATCTGGCGTGAGCACGCGTAGCGCCAGCGGGCGGAACTCACGCACCGCCTGGATCCGCAGGCCCACCACCCACTCTTGCAGATAGCGTGCGATTACGACCAGGTCGGGCGTCTCGGGCATGAACCCGCCTCTCTGCTAGAAACGCGCGATGACGTCCATCTCGATGATACGGTCGAGGCGAAAGGTGCGCCGCGCCTGGCGCAGCTGGCAGTAGGCATCGAGATAGAGGCCCGTGGGGCGCTCGATCACCTGCAATGGTCTGACGATGCGCCTCGTCTGCTGGCCGCCCTCACTGGCATACGCGATCCAAAGCATCTTGCCCTCGGCCAGCGCCTGCCGGATGGGCCCCGGCACGCGCTCTGGAGCCACGGCGCCAAACTCCAGGCCGCCACCCTGCACCTGCACATAGTCTTGCACGGTGCAGATGCCCTCGGGCCACAGGTCTTGAATGATGACCTGCAACACCCCGTGGGTCAAGAGCACATCGGCCAGGGCGCGGTGCGCCGGCGTATCGACATACACCTGCATGGCGGCCGACACAGCGCCAAGAGCATAGCTGCCCAGCGTGTACAGGTGGCGCGCCAGCCGCAGCGTATCGAGCGCCACCAGCCGTGGCATGGCCCGACCGGCTATGAACAGCTCTGCTGACACAAAACCGAGGTCGAACGGGGCGTTGTGCCCCACCATGATGGCGCCCGAGAGCAGGCGTAGCACCTCGTCAGCCACGTCAGCGAAGCGGGGCGCCACCGCCACCATGGCATCAGTAATGCCATGCACGCGCATCGCACTCGGACCAATGGGCCGCTCAGGGTTGACCAGGCTGACGAATGTCTCAAGGACCTCACCGCCCACCGAGCGCGCCACGGCCACCTCGACCACCCGGTCGCCGTTCTCGGGGTGCAGGCCCGTGGTTTCGACATCGAGGACCGCCAGCGGCGCCTCGGTGATCGGTGTGGTAAGGCTAACCATGACGGGCCTCGACAGCCAGCCGCACAGGAGCGTAGCTGTAGCGATGAATGGCAGTAGGGCCGTGCAGATCGAGGGCGCGGCGATGCTCGGGCGTGCCATAGCCCTTGTTGCGGGCCATACCAAAAGCGGGCCAGGCTGCCGACTGAGCCACCATCCAACGGTCTCGCGTCACCTTGGCGATGATCGAGGCAGCGGCGATGGACAGGCAGTGGCGATCGCCCTTGATGAGGCCGCGCTGCGGGCGGTCTACAGGCAGCGTAAGCGCGTCGATGAGGAAAAAGTCAGGCGCGATACAGAGCTGATCCACTGCCTGCAGCATGGCGGCACGGGTGGCAGGCACAATACCCACTTTATCGATCTCGTCCGCAGCGCTAGACCCGACGCCCACCGCTCTGGCCACCATCATGATCTCGCCATAACAGCGCTCGCGCTGCGCCGCAGACAGCAACTTGGAGTCGCGCACACCGCTCAGGCGCGCCAGCAGGCTGTCATCGACCGAAGGTAAAACGACAGCGGCCGCGACGACGGGCCCTGCCCATGCGCCGCGGCCGGCTTCATCAATACCCACAATGAGGCGATGGCCCTGCTCCCAGGCAGCGCGTTCGAACGCCAGGCCGGGGATCTGCTCCACCCTTCGCCTCCTACCAGATCAGAGGCTCACTTGCCAGAGTTCAGGCCCGAGCGATCTTCCTTGAGGCGCGCGGCCTTGCCGCGGTACTTGCGCAAAAAGTAGAGCTGCGCGCGACGCACCTTGGCGCGACGCACCACTTCGACGCGCTCGATGCGCGGCGAGGCCAGCAAAAAGGTGCGCTCGACGCCGATGCCATGGGCCGCAATGCGGCGCACGGTAAAGGTGCCATACTCTTTGCCATGGCGCATGCGCATTACCACGCCTTGAAAGACCTGCACGCGCTCGCGTCCACCCTCAACAATGCGCACATGCACCCGCACGGTGTCACCGGGGCGCAGTTCGGGGATCGTCGGCTCTGCGTTCCAACCGCTCAGTTTGTCGACCACCTGGTTTTCGACCATGCGGGTCACCACCTTTCCAAATGTCACAAACTAGGATTATAGCACAGTGCAAAATGACGCCAAAACAGGGCTGCCAGGGCCATTGGTCTCAGTTGACCTGGCGCACCGACGCAGGTAGCATCGGTCCATCATGCACCGGGCGAGGCCCTATGTCGTCTACAACGATAGAAACCGTCTCAGCGCCGCCACGCGGCACCCAGTTGCGCTATGCTCTTTTCGATTTCGATGGCACGCTGTCGCTGTTGCGCCAGGGCTGGCAAACGGTCATGGCGCCTTTGATGATCGAGACGCTATCTGCGTGCCCCAACGCCGAGCCCGCGGCGAACCTGCAGCATACCGTCAACGACTATATCGCGGCCTCGACTGGCATCCAAACCATCCACCAGATGGTCTGGCTGGCTGGGGCTGTCGCCCAGCGCGGCGGCAGCGCCGCAACGCCCGAAGCCTACAAGGCGATCTATCAAGAGCGGCTGCTGGCGCACATCACCGCACGCCTGGAGGCCGTGGAGAACGGCCACGAGCCCGCCGAGCGTTACCTGCTGCCGGGCGCACGCTCTGCGCTGGCCACGTTGCGGGCCGCTGGGCTCACCTGTTACCTCGCCAGTGGCACCGACGTGGACGACGTTCGCCGCGAGGCCAGGTTGCTGGGCGTGGCCGACGCCTTTGTCGCCATCCATGGTGCCATCGCCGACTGGCGCAACTACTCCAAGGCTCGCGTCATCGCCGATATTCTGCGCAGCCATCAGGTGGCGCCTCTCTCGCTCGTCACCTTTGGCGATGGTTATGTCGAGATCGAGAACACCCGATCTGCCGGGGGCATCGCTGTGGGGGTGGCAAGCGACGAAGCGCATCCGGGGCAGCTGGACCCCTGGAAGCGCGAGCGTCTCATCGCCGCTGGCGCCCACTACATCGTCGCTGACCTTCGCCCGATCGACGAGCTCTTGCGACGCATCGCTGCCGGCGTCTAGTCCTCGTCAGCGTCTTCCTGCGGGCGC
>JAAYDS010000424.1 GCA_012729155.1 Chloroflexota bacterium
AGGAACAGCACGGCCCAGCCTGTTGCGGGGCGCTGGCTAGAGCGCGATGCGCACCTCGCCGGCGTTGGGCGCCGCGCTGATGAGCGTGCCCAGCGGATCGCTACTGGCCGCCCCACCCTGCACCGCGCGCACCGCAGCGATGCCGCGCAGCAGCACGCTCCAGCTGGCCGTATTGCCACTGGCGCGCAGGGTGATCTGCCCGCCGCTGCGCGTTGCCTGCACCGTCAACGCCGGCGAGCCGTCGAGCGCAGGCACGATGGCCTGGGCGGTGGCGCCCTCGCCTAGCTCGAACAGGTGCAGCGTCACGCCGTCGGCATAGGCATAGTCGGGCTGCTGGTCGTTGGCGCCCAGGGCCAACAGTGTGTTGGGGCGCACATAGAGCGGCAAGCTCATGTAGCCGTGCTGCTCGCGCTGCCAGCGGCCGCCCTCGGCCACCTCGCCGGTAAGCAGGTGCGTCCAGCGGCCGGCCGGCAGATAGACGTCGACCGAGCCGTCGGCGGTGAACACGGGCGCCACCAACAGCGCAGGCCCCAGCATATACTGCCGGTCGAGGGCGTCAACGGCGGGGTCGCCACAGAACTCGAGCACCATGGCGCGCATGCTGGGCACGCCGGTGGTGTGGGCCTCGACGCCGACCTGATAGAGATAGGGCATCAGGCGGCACTTGAGGCGCGTAAAGTGCCGCAGCACGTCGACCGCCTCGTCATCGAACAGCCAGGGCACGCGATAAGAGGTTGAGCCATGCAGGCGGCTGTGCGACGAGAGCAGGCCAAAGGCGCACCAGCGCTTGTAGACGTCGGCCGAGGCGGTCTGCTCAAAACCGCCCATGTCGTGGCTCCAAAAGCCAAAGCCGCAGAGCGAGAGCGAGAGGCCGCCGCGCAGGCTCTCGGCCATCGACGGGAAGGTGGCGGTCGAATCGCCGCCCCAGTGCACGGGGTACTGCTGGCCTCCGGTGGTGGCCGAGCGTGCAAACACCGCCGCATTGCCGCGGCCGAGCTTTTCCTCGAGGGTCTGGAAGACGACGCGGTTATAGAGCAGCGTATAGTAGTTGTGCATGCGCTGCGGGTCAGAGCCGTCGTGCCACACCACCTCGGTGGGGATGCGCTCGCCAAAGTCGGTTTTGAAGCAGTCGACGCCCATGTCGATCAGGGCGCGCAGCTTGCTGGCATACCACTCGCAGGCGGCGGGGTTGGTAAAGTCAACCAGGCCCATGCCGGCCTGCCACTTGTTCCACTGCCACACGTCACCATTGGGCCGCTTGACGAGATAGCCGCCGGCCATGCCCTCGTCGAACAGCGTCGAGAGCTGAGCGATGTAGGGGTTGAGCCAGACACAGATGCGCAGGCCACGGGCCTTGAGGCGCTGCAGCATGGCGGCAGGGTCGGGGAACATGCGGTCGTCCCAGGTAAAGTCGACCCAGTGGTATTCCTTCATCCAAAAGCAGTCAAAGTGAAAGACGTGCAGGGGGATGTCGCGGTCGGCCATGCCCTGCACAAAGCTGTTGACGGTGTCTTCGTCATAGTCGGTGGTGAACGAGGTGGTCAGCCACAGGCCAAACGACCAGGCCGGCGGCAGCGCGGGCCGCCCCGTGAGGGCGGTGTAGCGCGAGACGACGTCTTTGGGGTCGGGGCCGTAGATGATGTAATACTCGAGCACCTCGCCGGGCACGCTGAACTGGACGCGCTCGACCTTTTCAGAGGCGACCTCGTACGAGACGCGTTCGGGGTGGGCCACAAACACGCCATAGCCGCGGTTGCTCAGGTAAAAGGGCACGTTCTTGTAGGCTTGCTCAGAGCTGGTGCCGCCGTCCTCGTGCCAGAGATCGACCACCTGGCCGTTCTTGACAAAGGGCGTAAAGCGCTCGCCCAGCCCATAGATGCACTCGCCCACGGCCAGGGCGAGCTGCTCGTGGATGTAGCGGCCCTCGGGGGCATCGACCACGCCCATGGCGTTCTTGCCCGAGTGGGTGATCTCACGGTCGCCATCGAGGAACTCGAGGCGCCAGCCGCCCTGCTTGACCACGCGGGCGGTGAGGCGACCGGTGGTGAGGGTGGCTGCGTCGTCATCCTCGGCCACGGAGACGGGGTGCTCGGCGCTGGCGTGCACCTCAAAGGCGGGGGTACGCGGCACACCGCCCTTAAAGTGGTAGAGCCTGACGCGCACCACATTCTCCATAGGCGATGAGAGCTGCACCGTCACCACAGGAGTGTTGACGGTGTCAAAGCGCGTCACAAAGGGCACTGTGGGCCCATAGAACATGAGCTCGCGCTCGCCCAGGCGCACCTCGTGCACGTGAGCGGGATAGTGCGCCGTCACATCGGCGCGCACGCCCCAATAGCCATCGGTGAACTTCATATCGGCCTCCTCTCTGGTGGCTAGGCCTCGGCCTGCCAGCAGGCCAGGGTGTCGCGCATCAGGGCTACCCAAACGCCCAGCTCGGTGGGGCGCTGTGTGGGCAGCTCGACGCTCCAGCAGCCGTTATAGCCCAGGCTATGCAGATCGGTCATGGCCGTGGCCACCTCGCCCAGGCGAATCGCCTTGGTGACGTGGGTGTGCATGGCATAAGGGGCCATGAGGGCATCGCCCTGGTCGGCCTGCTCGCCCTTCCAGCGGCGCAAGTGCAACAGCACGCCAAAGGCGGGGTGATCGACGGCCTGGCACAGGCGCACCATGTTGGCGGGCACGGTGGC
>JAAYDS010000425.1 GCA_012729155.1 Chloroflexota bacterium
ACCCTACCAGACGGCCACGAAGTGGCGACCGGAACGAGCCCCGTCAATCGAGACACCGATGGCGATGGCCAGCAGGACAACGTTGACCCCAGCCCCGGCGAGCTGCCCACCGCCACACCCTCGCCCACCTCTACGGCCACGCCGACGCTGACGCCGAGCCCGTCGCCAACGCCAGAGCACGTTTTTGCAGCCGACCAGATCCGCTCGTTTGCAGTGGTAGCCACCGATGTTGGCACTGTGACGGGGGTCTGCATCAGGCACGATAATTCGGGGCCAGAACCCGATTGGTTCGTATCAGAGGTGCGCGTCGACGGTGGGGCAGGGTTTGTCTCGTTTACGTTCAATCGTTGGTTGGCCACTGACAAGGCCGATGGGATGATCGAGGCGTGTCGTGGCACCGCAACCAGTCTTCTCATCGAAGGGCGTCTACCGCCGGCACGACCGGACTTGATTGAGGATAGCGCGTTCCATCTGCTTGCTCTGACGCCCACGCCCACGATCGATTTCGGCGTCATCCGCGAGTTCTACCAGGTGCAGCCCAGGCCCTTCTTGCCCATGCTGCCTCTCGGCAAGGCCTACACCATCGAGATTACGACGGGCAACGCCAACGGTGCGGGCACCAGCGCCAAGGTGTCGGCCAAGATAGCGGGAAGTAGCGGGCAGACCGACTGGATCGCTGTAGAGTAGGAGGCTCAGGCCATCGTCTCCGAGACGATGGCCTGAGCGCCAGTTCAGCGGGAGAGGGCCAGCCGCTCGGCTTCGCGGGCGACCTGACGTAGCGGCACACCATGGGCCTCTGCCACGCTGGCGCAGTCATCGTACTCGGCCTTGGCGGCCACCACACGCCCCTTGATCAGTTTAAGCTTGCAGTGCACTTCGCCCCAGGGTGTTGAGACGGTGACGGTTTGCCGCTGACAGACGATGCGCTGCCACGTCTGCCAGCGCACACCCAACGTCGACGTATGCAGCAAGAGGCGGTCGCGCAGGCTTGCTGCATCTTCTGGGCGGGCCAGCACGCTGAACACCACGGCTGGACGGCTCTTTTTCATCACGATGGGCGTGTGCCAGGCATCAAGCGCTCCCTCGCGCAGCATCGCCTCCAGCACATGCCCCAGTTCTTCGCCGGTCATATCGTCGATGTTGCAGGTCAGCAGAACGACATCCTCACATTGCGGCGTAGACATGGAGCTATTCCTTTACGGTGGCCTTGCGACATCTGGCGGCGCGGTTGGCCACCAGCGCCGCCGTCACCCCGGCCCCCACGCCGTTGTCGATATTGACCACAGCCAGGCCTGGCGCGCAGGTCTGCAGCATGGTCAACAGAGCAGCCTCGCCCTGGCCGCCCATGCCATAGCCGACGGCCGTGGGCAGGCCGATCACAGGGATGTCGACCAGTCCAGAGACTACTGACGGCAGCGCGCCGTCCATGCCTGCCGCCACGATGATCACATCTACGTCATGCTGGTTCAACAGGGCTTCGAGCGGCCCAAAGAGGCGGTGCAGCCCTGCAACGCCCACGTCGTAAAAGGGGTACACTTCACAGCCCATCTCTTGACACACGATGGCGGCCTCTTCGGCCCGTGGCTGATCGGATGTGCCCGCGGTGAGCAGGCCTACCCGCCCGCCCGTGGCAGGCACCCGATGACCGCCGCGGATGATGGCCGTACGCGAAGCGTCGTACCACTCATAGGCCGCGTCGCCGAACTCGGCATCGAGCGCTGTCTGCAGCTCGGGAGACACTCGGCTGAGTATGGCGCGACCGGTGTGCTGTAAGAACTGGCGTGCAATCTCGATGCATTGCGGAACGGTCTTGTTCGCCGTCCAGACGATCTCTGGCGCGCCCTTGCGGTGCTCGCGGAGCAGATCGAGTTCGGCGAAAGGGACGCGGTTCAGGTTCATCGATTCAGACATCGGCATTCATGCTCCCCATTCGATAGCCTTCCAGGTCTAGGCTGATATAACGGTATCCCAGCGCCTGCAGTGCCGTCACCACCTCTTGACGTAGCGGTTCTGAGGCCGCGGCGACGATGCGCTCTGCCGGAAGCTCGATGCGCGCTAGCGGAAAGTGATCGCGCACGCGCAGGTGCTGCTCGCCGAGCAACGTTTGCAGGGCGGCCTCAGCGCGCTCGATGCGGCCGAGCGCTTCGGGCTCGAGCGCAGTGCCCGTGGGCACCCGCGTCGCTAGACACGAAGCGGCGGGGTGATTCCACGTTGGCAAACCACGACGCCGCGAAAGCTCGCGGATCTCGGCCTTGGTGAGTCCTGCCTCGGCCAGTGGCGCCCGCACGCCCAACTCGCGTGCGGCCCGCGAACCCGGACGATAGTCGTTGATGTCATCGGCGTTCTCACCGTGGATGAGCACAGCGCCCGGCAACACCCGCTCTGCGTGCGCCTGGAGCGCCTCAAAACGCGCTCGCTTGCAGTGATAGCAGCGCATCGGCCCGTTTGCGCGCACGCCCTCGATTATGAGCTCGTCGAACGGCACTACCACCAGCCTGGCCTTGAGCCGCGAGGCCACCTGCTCAGCTGTAGCATACTCGTGACGCGGCAGCAGGGGCGAATCGGCCGTTAGGGCGACGACACGATCACTACCGAGCGCCTCGACAGAGAGAGCCAACAGCAGGCTGCTGTCGACGCCGCCTGAAAAGGCCACCGCGACTCGGCCCATCGACGCGAGAGCGCTCAGCAGCGCCTGCTCTTTCTGCTCTAGCATAGATCATCCTCTCAAATCTCGAGTCATTCAGTCCAGATTATAGATCAGGTGAGATGTTGGGTCAACGTGAGCCTGATGTCTATCAACCTTGCTCTACGGTTTGAGCCGCGGCTATGGGGCGTGTTACACTGTGATATCGATAGGAGTGTAATCCGATGCGTGTACTGGTGGTCTCAGATGTGCATGCCAACCTACCTGCGCTCGAGGCGGTTCTGGCCCACGCCCGCGGCGAATACGACGCGCTCTGGTCGCTGGGAGATGTCGTGGGCTACGGCCCCTATCCCAACGAGTGCATCGCGACGCTTTGTGAGCATCCCCATAGTGCCATCAGCGGCAACCATGACCATGCTGTGTTGGGGCGCATCTCTCTGAACGACTTTAACAGTGACGCACGCCAGGCCAATCTGTGGACGCGTGATCAGCTCGACGAACGCAGTCGCGCCTATCTCAGCACGCTCCCCGAGACGATGGTGATTGACGGCTTCACCCTGGCCCATGGCAGCCCCCGAGCCCCGATCTGGGAGTACCTGCTCTATGCCCGCAACGCTGAGGAGAGCTTTGGCCACTTTGACACACCGGTCTGTCTGGTAGGGCACACACATGTGCCGCTCATCTTTGGCCAGGGCAGAGACGGAGATCAGGTGGATGTTCTGCCGCCACACCCAGGCCTGACTGTGCAACTCGATGAGGGACGTTACATCATCAACCCCGGCAGCGTGGGGCAGCCGCGCGACGGCGACCCGACCGCGGCCTATCTGCTGCTTGAGACAGAGCTGGGCACATTTGAGCACCGGCGTGTGGCCTATGATGTGGATGCGATGCAAACTGTGATGCGCAGCCTCGGCTTTGCCCCGCGGCTGATCGCACGGCTGAGCTTTGGCTGGTAGCGCGGAACCACTCGTTGCGAGCATGCGTTGAGGATGTAGCTTCAAACCAGGGAGGAGGCATGATGAAACGAATGGCGGCGGTGTTTAGCCTGTTGCTGATCCTCGCCTTGACGTCGGCCTGTGCTGCCAAGTCGACGCAAATGAGTGATGCGGTTCCGGCTGCCTCGCAGGAACGAGGCGTCTTTGGCGGGGCCGAGGCGTCGGCTGCCGAGCTGGAGTTGCCCGCTGGTAGCGATGGCGCGGCTGGGGCGCCTGGGGCCGAGCGCCTGATCATCCGTACGGTGGATATGAGCGTGCTGGTCGAGGATACCGATGTGGCGCTGGGCCAGATTCGCGAGATGGTGACCGAGTTTGGCGGCTACATTGCCGATTCGAACCGCTGGCTGGCTAACGAACAGCCCAGGGCCCGCATCACCATGCGTATCCCCGCTGAGCACCTAGACGAGGCGCTGGATTCGCTCCGCAGTGCGTCGATTCGTGTGGAGCACGAGAGCTCTTCAGGGCAAGATGTGACCGAAGAGTACTATGATGTGGACGCGCGGTTGCGCAACCTCGAGGCCACCGAGGAAGAGCTGCTGGCGCTGCTCACCGAGGTGCGCGAGAACCGGGGCAAGGCCGAGGATATCCTGGCTATCCACCGCGAGATCACGTCGATTCGTGGTCAGATCGAGTCGCTAAAGGGGCGCAAGCAGTATCTATCGCAGATGTCTGCTCTGGCCACCGTCACGGTAGAGATCGTGCCCAGGAGCCAGCCGGGTTCTGTCGTCCAGCGCGCCAAATGGAATCCTCTCGTTACGGCGAGCAACGCGTTGCAGTCGTTCGTTCGTGTCTTTCAGGTGCTCGTCGATGCGCTGATTCACATCCTGATTTTCTCTGTCTATCTGCTGGTGCCTGCTGGCGTCTTGTGGTTGGTGGTACGGGCCATCCGCAGGCGGCAGGCCAAGGGGGCCAAGAGCGAGTAGGCCTTTGCATCGCGCTGTGCACGGGGGCGGCCTGGCCGCCCCTGTGCCCTTTCTAGCACCAGAGCAGCACGCGGGCTGGGGCGCCATCGGCGCTAGACAGCTTGATGGGCAAACAGGCGCATTGCCACTCTCCGGGCGCAATGCCGTCCAGCGCCAGGTTCTCTATGATGATGACGCCTGCTTCGAGCAGGGCGTGGTGTATCGGCAGGTCGCAGCTGTCTGGCGCATCCACCGAGGGTGCGTCGATGCCCACCAGCCGTACACCACAGGCGACCAGGCAACGTGCTGCGTCCGCCTCCAAAGCGTTATAGCGCAGGTAGCTTTCTGGCGTCATCGGGGCGGCGCGCAGCCTGAGGAGCAGACGCCGGGGCCTTTCATGGCCCAGGTGTTGCTCAAGTACGGCTCTGTCGAGCCGAGGGCAGGCAGAGAGATCGTAGAGTGTGGCAGGGCCGCGCAAAAGATCGAGGTCGAGGTCGTCGATGCTGGCCGCAGCAGGCCCGAGCAGATGTCGTGGCGCGTCGATATGCGTGCCTGTGTGTGCACTTAGCGAAAGATGCGTGACCTGG
>JAAYDS010000426.1 GCA_012729155.1 Chloroflexota bacterium
CCACAGGGCTACCCTTTGAGCTGATCGAGATCGTCGATCAGCCCCTCAGGATGGTAGCGGTAGACATTGACGATCAACGCCAGTACGATGGCCATCACCACTGTCTCGACCAGCAGCGCTGAGATGACCATGCCCTGAGCCATTGCGGGCTGCTCGATCACGCGCCCCGCGTCGACGATGCCCAGCAGCGCGCCCTGGAGCATGATGCTCAGCCCGATTACCTGCTTGATGACGCGACGACGACTCAGCAGGCAGTAAAGGCCCAGCATGAGCAGCGCCAGTGAGAGGGCGGGTGCCAGCCACTCAGCCATCGTCGCCCTCCAGCTCATCATCGCCGGGCAGCAGCGCGCGTATCCCCAGCGCGCACACCAGCATCAGCCCGAGCTGCACCAGCAGGTCAAAGGGCCGCAAAACAGGCGCCGCGCTGGCGGGCACGAGCCGCCGAGCGTCGGCCACCTGGGGCCAGACTTGCGAGACCAACGCGCCGGCTGTCAGTAGCGCCCCCACGAGTACCCAGCGACGCAGCCTGCTAGCCTTCATCGCTGCCTCGGCCCATGCGCTCTGTGAGACTGATGGCCACCAGGAAAAGGGCGCTCAGCACGCCCACGCCGACGCTAAGCTGCACAATACCAGCGGTCTGGGCGCCCAACGCCAACAGCAGCAGCGCGAGAGCAGTGTTCCCAAGGGCAAGGGCGATAGCGGCCCTCACCAGGCGCGCCGCGAAAATGGCCGTCACAGCGGCCGCGAGGATGGACAAGGCGAGGATGATGTGCGCTACCATGCCTACCTGTCAGCTTTGACTACCGGGTCTTGATGGCCCTGGTCTGTCCTCTCGGGCAGCCCCCCGGCAGGGATGGATGGCGTGTGGCCCTCATCTGAGCCTGAACGCAATGTAACAGAAAAATGACGGCCCGACAAGTGGCCGTTAGCGTCAAATGCACCAGGGCATCCGGCGCAGCCAGCGCCTGCTCGCGTGCCCTTGTCAGGCTCGGCCCAGCCTAATAAGCCGGGCTCTTGATGCCGCCGTTGCTATAGACGATCTGCCCATTAATCCACCCGCCCGCGGCCGAGCAGAGGAACCGCGCCAGGTTGGCGGTGTCTTGAGGCTGGCCCACGCGCCCCAGCGGCGTCTGCGCCGCGAGCTCAGCCATGAACTCCTCTGTCATCCAACCCGTATCGACAGGGCCTGGGTTGATGATGTTGGCGGTGATGCCCAGCGCGGCAAACTCTCTGGCAGAGGCCAGCACGATACGCTCCAACGCGCCTTTGCTGGCGCCATAGGGCAGGTTGAACGCGGTGTGGTCGCTGGTGATGGCGAGGATGCGCCCCGCGCCGTGCACCCCAGCGTAGCGCCGGCCGAACTCGCGCACCAGCAGCCAGGTGGCGCGGGCGTTGACCGCCATGTGCTGGTCAAAGCTCTGCACCGTGGTGTCGAGGATGGCGCTGTCTACCGAGTGGCAGTGCGACATCACCAGGGCGGTCACTGCGCCCAAATGCTCACGCACGGTGTCGAACAGGCGCGCGGGCGTGTCTATGTCGGCCAGGTCGGCCTCGATGGCCAGCGCTCGAGCACCGGCCTGACGCAGCTCGTCGGCCAGGGCATCAGCCTCTGCAGGGGCGCTGCCCCAGGGCATGGTAGCGTCATAGGGGCGATAGTAGCTGGTGGCCACATCCCAACCATCCTGGGCCAGCGCGCGCGCGATGGCTGCAGCGATGCCGATGCGACGGCTGGCGCCCGTGACGAGGGCAATCGGTCGACTTGAGCTCATTGGGGCACTCCTGATGCGTGGTGGGCACACTGCCAGCCGCCGCCCTTTGGCACACACCAACAACCGCGGCCACGCCCCTCTAGGCGAGCCTGCCCGTTGGACAGCTACCAGGACGACGCGCGCTCAGGCGTTGTGCGCCATCGGCGGGAACTCGAATGGCGGGTCGGGGCACAGGCCGCGGAGCTGCCAGTCTTCTAGCGGGCCGTCCCAGTGGCTAAACAGCCTGTGAAAGGCCTCGTCGGGGCTGAACCCTGCATTGTGCGTTAGCTCGCGCATTGTCTGGATGGCCTGGCTGTAGCCGTCGCGGTATCCCCGGCGATACTCGGATTCGAAGGACCTCACAGCGCTCTTCCGCGGTGACTCCATGGCGAGCCCTCCTTGGCCACTATACGAGGGCAGAGTAGCGGCGCAGTCCGCCCCCCGCCACTTCCATGGTCACAATGCCATTATAGCATCACAACGCCGTCTTTGGCCAGCCTGCTGGCGGTTGTGGGCTGCCTCATCTGGCCACACTGGCGCGCTGATGGCCGCTGGGCGTATGATAAAGCTCCAACAAGCATTGGAGGCAGACGGTGAAGCGAGCGCGCATTGGAGCACTGTTCGGGGGCTTGCCCTACAACCGCCTGGGCCGCGGTCCGCGCATCGCTGTGGCTTTGCTGGGCCTGACCTTTGAGAACCGGCCCCTGGCTGGCATGGAACTGGGCATGGTGCGCGACTATGCCACCCTGGCCGCTACGCACACCATCTACCTGGTCAACCGGCGGCCCGGCCTACCCGTGGGCGCCTCGCTGGCCGACATGGCCGCTGATTGTGCCGCCATGATCCGTGAGGAGTTCGGCGGCCCGGTGGATGTGATTGGCCAGTCAACGGGCGGTTCGATCGCCCAGCACCTGGCGGCCGATCATCCCGCGGTGGTGCGCCGTTTGGTGCTGCATTCCAGTGCGCACACCCTCAGCGAGCCCGCCAGGGCGCTGCAGTTGCAGGTGGCTGGCCTGGCAGAACAGCGTCTCTGGCGCCAGGCGTGGCAGGTGCTGCTGCGCTATATGATGCCCCCGCGTTGGTACGCCGCAGCGCTGGCCGGCCTGGGCGCCAACCTGCTGGCCCTGTCTCCGCCGCGCGATCCGTCGGATCTTGTGATAACCGTCGCCGCCGAAGACCAGCACGCCTTTCAGAGCCGCCTGGGTGAGATCGAGGCTCCCACCCTGGTGGTGGCCGGTGCCAATGATCCCTTTTACACTCCTGCCCTATTTCGCGAGACGGCAGCTGGCATCCCGCAGGCCAAACTGGTACTCTATGAGCATATGGGCCATCCCGCCACGGGGCGGCAGTTTCGCCACGAGCTGGCCGCCTTTCTGGCGCCGTGAGGCGTGCCGACGTGGGCCCTGGCGCCTCGCCGTCGCACTCACCGGCGGCCCATCCCGCAATCTGGAGGAGTCGCATGAAGGTTCTACTGGTCAATGGCAGTCCACACCCCGACGGTTGCACCCACGCCGCCCTGCAAGAGATCGCCCACACGCTTGCTCAAGAGGGCGTCGAGACGGAACTCTTTCAGCTGGGCGCCCAACCCCTGGCTGGCTGCACCGCCTGCGGGCATTGCCGCACCGCCGGTCGCTGCGTGTTCGACGACCGCGTCAACGCGTTTGCCGACCTCGCTCGCTCCGCCGACGGCTTTGTGTTCGGCGCGCCCGTGCACTTTGCGGGCGTGGCCGGTGCCATGACCTCGTTCATGGACCGCCTGTTCTACAGCGCCCGTGGCGCCTTTTACCTCAAGCCGGGCGCCTGCATCGTCTCGGCACGCCGAGCCGGCACCACCGCAGCGCTCGATCAGTTCATCAAGTACCTCACCATCTCAGAGATGGTCGTCATCACCTCGCGCTACTGGAATATGGTGCATGGCAACACGCCCGAGCAAGTGCGGCAAGATGTTGAGGGCTTGCAGGTGATGCGCACGCTGGCGCGCAACATGGCCTGGTTCCTCAGATGCCAGGACGCTGCTCGACAGGCCGGCGTGCCGCTGCCCGAGCGCGAGACACCCATTGCCACCAACTTTATCCGCTAAAGCCACGCCTTGACGTAGGCCCGCTTCTGCAGCCGTCGTCGCGGGCCTGCAGCAGGGCGGCGTGAGGCCTTCGGACGGCGACCACTCTGCCAGGCGCATCAACCTCTGCCCGAGCGGAACGCGATACCGTAAGAACGATTATCGTTCTGTCACGCGCAGTTTTGCCTCGGATGACAGATATCTGATTGGCTATTGACAGCGATATTCGTTGCCCTCATAATGCCTGTGAACGTGCGGCAAGGCTCCGTAAGTCTGCCTCCGGCGCGCCTCGCCGCGAGGCACGTTGGCCAAGGGGGGGCATGAGCTCGAGATACATCGTCCGTCGCGTCCTGCTGTTCCTACTGGTCATCTGGGTGGGTACCTCGCTGATCTTTTTCCTGCCCAGGCTCGCGCCTGACCGTGACCCTGTAGCCCAGCGCCTGGGCAACCTGGCGGCCACCGGTGGCATCAACACCGAGGGGCTGGATGAGATGGTCGAGGCCTATCGCGCCAAGTTCGGGCTCGACCAACCCCTCTGGAAGCAGTACCTCAACTATATGTTCGATATGTTGCGCTTTGACTTTAACTACTCGATCGCCATGTACCCCGCCACCGTGTTCGAGATCGTCATGCGCGCTGTCCCCTGGACGGTCGGGCTCTTGCTCGTGTCGACGCTGCTTGCCTTTGCCATCGGCAGCCTGGTGGGGGCTCTGCTCGGTTGGCCGCGCACGCCCAGGGTGATGCACTGGGTCGCCACACCTTTCCTGATGATGTCGTCCGTCCCCTACTATATCCTTGGTCTGGTGATGATGTATGTCTTTGCCTTCAAGTTCAAGTGGCTGCCGCTGGGCGGCGGCTCTCAGTATGGCACCGTGCCGACGCTGACCTGGCAGTATGTGTGGGATGTGGTTCACCACGCCATCTTGCCCGCTGCCTCGATGGTGGTGGCCGGCGTGGGCTTTTGGGCGCTGTCGATGCGCGGCATGATGGTCACCACGCTGGGCGAGGACTATGTCATGCTTGCCGAGGCGCGCGGCCTGTCGCCGCGGCGTATCTTTTTCCGGTATGCCATGCGCAACGCCATCCTGCCTCAGACCACCGGCCTGGCGCTCTCAGCGGGCACCATCTTGTCTGGCTCGCTGCTCGTTGAGGTCATCTTTCGTTATCCCGGCATGGGCTCGGTGCTCTATCGCGCCATCACCGGCTTTGACTATTTCATGATCTATGGCGTGGTCTTTTTCGTGATTCTGGCTGTGGGCGCGGCAACGCTCTTGCTCGACCTGATCTATCCGCTCCTTGACCCTCGCATCCGCTACAGCCGCAAGTAGAGGTAGCAGTATGTCACGTAGCTGGGGCTATGTCCGGCGCAACCCGCTCTTGCTGGTCGGGGTGGCCATGTTCATCCTGTTGCTGCTTTTCTGGCTTATCGGCCCCCAGGTGATCGACGTCACCAGGGCGCGGCCTATCTCGGCCATGGCCGATCAGCGACCATCGGCCGAGATGCCTCTCGGCAGCGACTCGGTGGGCCGTGAGCTGCTGCCCAACCTGCTGGTGGGCTCGCTCTACACCTTTGAGATCGGCCTCACCGCCGGCCTCATCGGCCTGGTGGTGGGCACGATTCTGGGGTTCATCGCAGGGTACTTTGGCGGCGTGATCGATTCGTTCATCAGCACCGCCGCCGACGTGGCGCTCACCATCCCCGCCCTGGCCGTGCTGGTGGTCATCGCCTCGGTGATCAAAGAGGTGCTCAATGTGCGCAACCTGGCGTTGATCGTCGCGGCGCTCTCATGGATGCGCCCGGCGCGCACCATCCGCTCGCAGGTGCTCTCGATGCGCGAACGCTCCTACGTCGAGATCGCGCGCCTCTCGGGCATGAACGACTGGCAGATCATCGTCCAAGAGCTCTTGCCCAACTTGCTGCCCTATCTGGCCGCCACGCTGGTGGGCGCGGTGGCGGGCGCGCTGCTGGCTGCCATTGGCCTCGAGGCGATGGGCCTGGGCCCCCAGACCGAGCCGACTCTCGGCATGACCATCTTCTGGTGCAACTATTATGGAGCATTGCTGCGGGGCATGTGGTGGTGGTGGGCGCCACCCATCGTCGCCATCCTCTATGTGTTCGCCGCGCTGTTCGCCATCTCCTCGGGCCTCGATGAGCTCGCTAACCCCCGTCTGCGGAGGGCCAGATGAGTGCTCCTGTGCTGCAGGTTCGCAACCTCTGCGTCCACTATGAGACTGACGCTGGCCCCGTCAAGGCGGCCGAAAATGTTACCTTTGACCTCGCGCGCAGCGAGCGCATGGGGCTGGTGGGCGAGAGCGGCTCGGGCAAGTCGACCACCGTGTTGGCGCTGTTGCGCATGGTTACCCCGCCCGGCCGTATTCGCGGAGGGCAGGTGCTCCTCGACGGCGCTGATCTGATGGCCCTCTCGCCCGAGCAAATGCGCCGTATGCGCGGCTCGGCCATCTCGCTCATCCCGCAGGCCGCCATGAACTCGCTCAACCCGGTGATGCGCGTGCGCGACCACTTTTACGACACCATCCTGGCGCACGATCGTACCATGAGCCGCGCCCAGCTGGCCGCGCATACCGGCGAGCTGGTTGAGGCAGTGGGCTTGCGGCCGAATGTGCTCCGCATGTACCCCCACGAGCTCAGCGGCGGTATGAAGCAGCGCGTCTGCATCGCCATGGGCATCTGCCTGCGCCCTAAGGTGATCATCGCCGATGAGCCCACCAGCGCGCTCGACGTGGTGGTGCAGCGTCAGGTGATGGAGACGCTCGGGCGCATTCAGCGGCAGCTCGAGGCCTCGATCATCCTCGTGGGGCACGACATGGGCCTGATGGCCCAGTTCGTCGACAAGATCGGCATCATGTACGCCGGCCGCCTGGTAGAGCTCGGCCCCGTCACCGAGGTCTTTGGCCTGCCGCTGCACCCTTATACGCGCCTGCTCATCAACACGCTGCCCTCACTCGATGCCAAGGCCGTGTTCAAGGGCATCCCTGGGCAAACACCGTCGCTGCTCAACGCGCCAGCCGGCTGTGCCTTTCACGAGCGTTGTCCCGACGCGGTGGGAGACTGCTGGAAGGCACAGCACGTGCTCACCGAGGTGCTGCCTGGGCGCTGGGTGGCCTGCCCGTGCCACGCAGGAGCCGCCGCATGAACGCCACACCCTTGCTCGAGGCGCGCAACGTAACCAAGGTGTTCGCCAGCCGAGGCACCATCGGCGCCAGGGGCACCACCACCGTGGCCGTCAACCAGGCCTCGCTGGCCATTCATGCCACGCCCCCCTCTATTGTGGCCATCGCCGGCGAGAGCGGCAGCGGCAAGACGACTCTGTCGCGGCTGCTGCTCGGCCTGATCTCGCCCACCTCTGGCGAGGTGTTCTACCGTGGGCGTCCCATGGAAGCCATTAAGGGCGCTGAGCGCATGGCCTTTCGCCGCGATGTTCAGGCGATCTTTCAAGACCCGTTTGAGGTTTACAATCCGTTCTACCGGGTCGATCACGCCCTCGAGGTGCCTATCAGGCGTTTTGAGCCCCACAAGAGCGCGGCCGAACGCCGTGCGCTCATCGAGCAGGCGCTCGATGTGGTGGGCCTGCGCGTTGACGAGACCCTGGGGCGCTATCCCCACCAGCTCTCTGGCGGGCAGCGCCAACGCGTGATGGTCGCCCGCGCTTTGATGCTCAACCCCAGCATCATCGTAGCCGACGAGCCCGTCTCGATGGTCGACGCCTCGCTGCGTGCCAGCATCCTAGAGAGCTTGCTCAACGCCCACGACCAGCGCGACATCGCCATCATCTACATCACCCATGATCTGACCACCGCCTACCAGGTGTGCACCAGCATCCTGATGATGTACAGCGGCGCCATGGTTGAGGTGGGCAGCGTAGAGCCGGTGATCAAAGATCCACTGCACCCTTATACCCAGTTGCTGGTTGGCTCGATTCCGCTGCCAGACCCCACCAGGCGGTGGGCCGCAGTGCAGGCGTCGTCGAGCGCCGCGGGCCAACACTCGACGACACAGGGCTGCCCCTATGCACCGCGCTGTCCGCAGGTGATGGACATCTGCCGCACAGAGGCGCCCCCGTTGTATGCCGTGAGCGCCAACCGCGCGGTCGCCTGCTATCTGTATCGAGGTGCGCCCGCGGTGGCCACAGAGGACGTTTCGGCGCTGTATATCGGCGCTTGAGCGTGCGTGTCGGCTCCGTTTGGGGCTGCTGCGCAGTATTGCAAGAGTAGGAAGGGAGGACGTCAGCTACATCGAGCTCGGCCGGCTAGCGAGTGGCGTCAATGGATGACGCCTCAGCCTCTCTGCCAGACTGGCAGGGTACACAACAGATGTGTCGGTAAGGGCTTGTGAGCGCCCGTGCTAGCGGGCGGTCACATTCGCAGAGGAGCAGAAGATGAGTAGCAAGATCTCCCGTCGTACGGTGCTCAAGGGCGGTGCAGCGGTAGCGGCCACCAGCCTGCTGGCCGCGTGCCAACCCCAGACCGTGGAAAAGGTCGTCGAAAAAGTCGTCAAAGAGACGGTCATCGTCGAGGGTACGCCTCAGGTGGTCGAAAAGGTCGTCAAAGAGACTGTCGTGGTCGAAAAGGTGGTTGAGCCCACCAAAGCGTCGAGTGGCATCGCCGAGGTGCCGCGCAACCGCACCTGGATCGCCGCCGGCATGGGCGGCGAGATGGTGGGTGGCTTTACCGACGTCGAGATGTTCAACCCCTATGTCACGGGCATCTCGCGCGGTGGCATTCACCATATCGGCGGCGAGGGCCTATTTGTCTACAACATGATCGGCGGCGACTACCACAACTGGCAGGCAGAGGGGCACGAGTATAACGCCGACTTCACAGAGGCGACCATCAAGATCCGTCCAGGCGTCAAGTGGAGCGATGGCGAGGCGTTCGATGCCGAAGATGTCGCCTTTACCCTCAACATGATCAAGGGCAAGAACGAGCTCACCTACGGCATGGACATCGAAAAGTACTGCAAGTCCATCGAGGTGGTCGATCCGCTCACCGTCAAGATCACCTTCAACACGCCTTCGCCGCGCTTTATCTGGGACTATCTCACCTACCGCGGCTCGCTGGGCCTGGTGTTTGTGGCCGAGCACGTGTGGAAGGACAAAGACCCCCTCACGTTCACCAACTATGACCCGGCCAAGGGCTGGCCGCTGGGCACCGGCCCCTACAAGCTGGTGGCCACCTCAGTTGAGCAAAAGGTATGGGACCTGCGCGACACCTGGTGGGGCGCCGAAACCGGCTTTCGCGATATGCCCAAGATCGAGCGCATCATCGTGCTGCCCTCTATGAGCGAGATCACTCAGGCGCAGATGCTGATGAACAACGAGCTCGAGATGGCCTTTTCGATGACGCCTACCAACATGCAGCTCATCAGCAGCCAGAACCCCAAGGTCGTCACCTTCTGTGATGAATCTCCGTATGGGTTCATCGACTGGTGGCCAGTGTACGTGGGCTTTAACTGCTCCGAGCCGCCGTTCGATGATAAAGATATCCGCTGGGCCATCAGCTATGCCATCGATCGCCAGCAGATCGTCAACCTGGCCTTTAACGGCTATAGCCAGGTCACCAGCCTGCCCATCCCCGACTATGGCGGCCTGGAAAAGTACTTTGACGCCGCAGCCCCCTTGCTCGAAGAGTACAACACGCTCGAGCAGAACCAGTCCAAGGTAGACGCCATCATGACGTCCAAAGGCTATAGCAAGAACGCCGACGGCTTTTGGGCAGA
>JAAYDS010000427.1 GCA_012729155.1 Chloroflexota bacterium
CGGCTGAATGCCTGCTCGACCTAGCGCTGGATCAGCGTCAGGAGGTGCAGCAAGACGCGATTCTGGCCGGCGTCGCTCTGGGCGCCCTCGCTTTGCCAACGGCCAGCGCCAGGTTGCGCCAGGGCGACGGTCGCACGCGCCTGTTGATGGCCGATCTGCTGGGTCATCTAAAGGACCAAAGGGCCGCAGATCCGCTCATCAGAGCGCTCTGGCATAGCGATCAGGAAACCAGTGTTGCCGCCGCCCGTGCTCTCGAGATGCTGGGAGCACCGCAGCTCGATGAGCGCTTTGACCCCGGCCGGATTGAGAGCGTGCACGCGCTCACTTTTGCGCGGGTTGCGCTCGATGCGGACGAGCGACGCTGGCTAGAGGGTGAGACGTTACGCGACCTGGCGATAGCCAATCCGCACCTCGACACCTTGCACGCCCGCTTGGCCGCGGGCCAGTTGTCGCTAGAAGACGCCTCTGCCGTGGTGGGGCCATTTGGCCACAGCCTGGTCTCGATGGTAGCCACGTTCAAGACGTGGCTTCTTGGCCGCGGCATAACGCTGCCTGCCTGGGACGGCTGGTTCTACCACCGAACCATCACCCTCGACGACGAACAATCGCCCTACAACGTCGTGCTGGTGTATTACCGCCCATATCCATGAGCCGTTACTGGGCACGCATAGGTCAAGCGGCCCGCAGATCTGCGGGCCGCTTGATGCTCCTGACGATGTCGCAGGTTAGCGTACCAGCTCCCAAATGGGCGGCATGCGGTCAGCCCCTTCGGGGCCCAGAACGACCGGCGTGATCCCGGTGATCTCGCACAGGTACGTCAGAGCGCGCACCTGATCGCCTACCGTGCCCATGACGTGGTTACACGGGAACACCGACAGGAACTGCTCGAACGAGCAGGTCAGCTTGGCATGCACGTGCGGCCAAGTTGGATCGGTCGATGCGTTGATCTCTTTGCGAGTGGCCTCGTCCAGATCCATGCTGGCGCCCTTCATGATCGCCATGAACGGCTTGTCATCCCACAGGCCCAGGCGCGCAAAGGTCATCGGCCCCGGTTTGGCGTTGAACTCGACCGAGGCCCCGCCTGCCTTAAAGTAGAACTCTAGGGCGGGATGGAAGGTGATCTTGCCATAGTTGTCGGCTGGGTCAAAGCTCTGGTTGGCATACCACGACGAGTGGTTGCCCGAGTTGCACCAGTCCCAGGCGTCCAGCTCGGGTAGATACAGGCGCACGTCCATGAACAACGCTGGCAACCCGCCAGAGACGTATTTGAGCAGCTGCATGGTGATGGCAGCATTAGCGTCAGCCTCGGTGGCGCAGACCGTGGGCTCCTTGGGGCCGTTCCAGTCGTACGGGTCGTTCATCATCATCTCGGGCACGTCACCAAGGCACACATGCTCTGTGAGCTCGCGCTGGCCTTTGAGCCCGCAAAAGTCGAACCCGTACAGCTCATTGAGGGTCTTCATGGCAATATAGAGCCGCAACTGGGTCTTGAGCGTCTCGGGAGTGAGCATCTTGCCGTCGTAGAGGATGCGATCTCCGAGCATTTTGCCGAGCCACTGAAAGGCCTTTTCGACCTCAACCTCATCAACCTGTTCCATCGTCTTGACAAGCAGGAGCTGATCGATCTGCCCCGTGGTGCAGCCCAACGCCTTGATGGTGGGCACCATATGGAAATAGCCGGTCTCCATACCCATAGAGTGTCCGCCATAGAGGCCATAAACCTCATTGCGGATGGTCGTCACCGCCTGCGCAGCGCGGCACCAATCGAGCACCTTTTGCCGGCAGGCAGGGTCATCCATCTCGCCGACGATGCGGTGCGTACGCACACCGGCCTGGCGCAAGCCGCCATCGGTGGCCAAGAGGCCTACATTGCCGGGATACTGGCCGTTGTTGTTGGACAGGCTCAGAATGGGGATGTCGCGGCCGAGCGAATTGACAAAAGGCCACACCAGGTAGGGAAAGTTCCATACGTTGTAGCACATGACAATGCTGCGACAACCAGCACGGCGCAGCTCCTCGCCCACCTTTTGCGCCGTCCGGACGCTCTTGATGGTCTCGGATCCGACCACAACGTCGGCCCCTGAACCATCCACGTTCTTAAGCCCTGCGCGGATCGCCTCAGCCCAACGGTTTACAATCTGCATGTTGAGCTCTTCTGTGAGGCTCCAAACATGCGGGCGTTCATCATTCATCATCGCGATGCCAATGGGTGTATTGCGCATGATCACACTCCCTCGTATATGGTGACCCTTTCGGCCACTGGCATTCTACGTGCGCCCTCAGACGTCGTCAACCAGACGCAAAGCCTGCCTTGCGGCGCCCGCCACCCTGTGGTATAACAGCCCCGTTCAGGCGTGCGGTTTGCTGCATGCCCGTGTTTTCACGCCATCAAGTCACCAGGCGCGGTCGGAGGCCGACTATGACAGATGATTCCGTTCCAATGGGCCAGTTCGCGGATTCGCTGAGGATCTTTGCGGGCAGCTCGCACCCCGAACTGGCACAGGAGATCGCGGCATACCTCAATACCCGTGTTTCGGAAATCCACACCGAGCGGTTCTCCAACGACAATCTCATGGTGCAGCTTGGCGAGAGCGTACGCGGCAAAGACGTGGTCATCATCCAGTCGTTTACGCCCAACGTGAGCGAGCATCTACTCGAGTTGCTGATGATGATCGACGCCGCGCGCAGTGCATCGGCGCGCACCATCCATGCCGTTATCCCCTACTATTCTTACGCCCGATCCGACAAAAAGGACGCCCCGCGCATCTCCATCGCCGGGCGGCTCATCGCCGATCTGCTGGGGCACGCTGGAGCCGACCATGTGATGACCATGACGCTGCACTCGCCGCAAGTGCATGGCTTTTTCCCTGTGCCAACCGATCATCTCACAGCAGACGAGGTGTTCGTCGATTACTTTCACACCCTGGATCTGAGCAACGCCATAGTCGTTTCTCCCGACATTGGCCACGCCAAGCGCGCTTCGCGCCTTGCCAAGTCATTGGGCATCGGCGTGGCAGCGGGTGATAAAGAGCGTCAGTCAGATGACTCGGTGGCGATTAGCACCATCATCGGCGACGTCGATGGCCGTGATGCTATCGTCTTTGATGACGAGATCGCCACCGGCGGCTCAGTCTGCGAGCTGGTCAACCTTCTCGAGGCCCGAGGCGTCGGCCGCATCATCTTGGCCTGCACTCACGGGGTGTTCAGTGGCCCGGCTATCGCCAGGCTGGCCGCGATGGACAAGGTCTATGAGATCGTTACTACCAACACCGTGCCCATCCCCTCGTACAAACGTCTCCCCAACATGCGAGTGCTGTCTGTGGGGCACATCTTTGGGCGCGCCATCAACTGCAACCTCATGGGCCAGTCGATCAGCAGCCTGTTTGCCTTCTGGTCGGAAAAGTGGATCGGCCACTAATCCTGATATGATCAAGTACCGGGGCGCCGCTATCCAACGGCGCCCCGGAGCTGTGTCATCCATGAGGGCTGCAAAATGCCATCCCCACAGGTTGACCTTCCCCCACTCTGCGGTATAATCAGCGTTTGTGCGTTCGCGTTGGCAGTCAGGTCGCGAGGTTGTCCATGGATATCGCCATAGTTGGCCTGCCCCTCTCGGGCAAAACCACCATCTTTAACGCCCTCACCGGCGCTGATGCAGAGACATCTGCCTACGCCTCTCATCGTGCCGAGGTGCGTGTCGCCGTGGTCGATGTGCCTGACGCTCGCGTGAGCGTGCTCAGCAAGATGTTTATGCCGCGCAAGACCACTCGCGCTCAGGTGCGCTTTAGCGACGTCTCTGGCGTGGCCGCGGGAGCCGGCAGAGATACGGGCCTCGACGCCAAGGTACTGAACGCGATCTCCAAGAGCGACGCCATCATGCTGGTGGTGCGCGCTTTTGCCAGTGAAGACGTCCCCCACCCTCAGGACAACATCAACGCTGCGCGTGACCTTCAGGACTTGCGCTTTGAGCTGCAGTTTTCCGACCTGGCTGTGGCCAGCCGACGCATTGAGCGGATTGAGGACGGCATGCGCAAGGCACGCAGCGATGAAAAGCCGGCCCTCGAAGCCGAACTCGACCTGCTAAGGCGCATCGTGGCCGCGCTCGAAGATGGCCAACCGATCCGTGATCTCGAGCTAGCGCCCGAAGAAGAACGTTTGCTACGTGGCTTTCAGTTCCTGTCGGCCAAGCCCGAGATGGTGGTCGTCAACCTGGGCGAGGATGACCAGCTGCAGCCAGACCTGAGCTGGGCCAATCACCACCGCCGCTCCAAGGCGATGCCGCTCAAGGGTGCCATCGAGATGGAGATCGCCCAGCTGCCCGCAGAAGAGGCAGCGGCCTTTCTGGCAGAGTTCGGCCTCACAGAGCCGGGTCTGCATGCCCTTGTGCGCGCCTGCTACGGGCTTTTGGGCCAGATGTCTTTCTTCACGGTGGGCGAAGATGAAGTGCGCGCCTGGACGGTGCAGCGCGGGGCCACAGCGGTCGAGGCGGCTGCGGCGATTCACACCGACCTTGCCAGGGGATTCATACGCGCCGAGGTGCTTTCGTACGACGCCATGATCACCTGCGGATCCATCGCCGAGGCGCGCCGACAGGGCAAACTGCGGCTCGAAGGCCGTGACTATGTGGTTCAGGATGGAGACATCCTCAATATCCGCTTCAACGTCTGAGCTGTACCCTACATGGGCAGCAGTGACTGTGCGGCGTCGGCGAGCGCCATGGCCTCTGCCGAGCTGTTGCCCTCGGAGAAGACGCGCAGTATCGGCTCAGTGCCCGAGAAGCGGATCAGCACCCACTGATCGGCCGGCATGTAGAACTTGAACCCGTCGCTGGTATCGAGCCGCTGCACCGGCATGCCGGCCAGCACTTGCGCCGGCCGTTGCGCCAGAAGTCTCGGGAACTGCACCCTCATCTCGGGCGTGGCCGGCAGGTTCCGCTCAACGGCGAACATCCGTCCCACTTGGGCATATAGCCTCGCGAGCAACGTCGAGATGCGCTCGCCCGTCTTGGCCAGCATCTCGACGATCAACGCCGCCGAGAGCACCCCATCTTTGCCCAGGATGTGCCCCCTGACAGTGAGGCCGCCGCTGCTCTCACCGCCGAGCACGGCATCATGCGCCAGCATGCCGTTGACGATGTGTTTAAAGCCTACTGGCACCTCAATACACTGCTCTCCTAGCCGATCTGCCAGCCGATCAAGCATGTGGGTGGTGGCCAGGTTACGCACCACCGGGCCTCTCTGCCCACGGACCTCACACAGATACCAGTAGATCAACAGCAGCAGGTCGTTCATAGGGATGAACTCGCCCTTTTCATCCACCACGGCGATGCGATCAGCATCACCGTCGGTGGCAAGGCCCAGGTCATAGTGCCCCTCACGTGTTTCTTGACGAAGCAGGCCCAGCGCTTCGAGATCAGGCGCAGGCGAGCGCCCGCCAAAGAGCGGATCGTGCCGTCCATGGATGCTGGCGACACGGCAACGAGCCGAGGTGAGCACAATATCGATCGCCGCCTCGCCCACGCCAAACATCGGATCGAGCATCACGCGCAGCCCCGCATCGCGAATGGCCTGCACATCGACCTGTGCCAGGATGCTATCCACGTAAGCGTTCATATAGTCGCAGATCTCGACCTTGCCCGCCGCCTGGGCGATGGGGAGCTCGATCTTGATGACCTGCTCGGGCGTCAATGCGTTGGCCTCGGCCTCGACAGCACCACTCTCATCTTCTAGAAGCAGCGAGCCATCGTGCACGAACACTTTGAGCCCATTCCACTCGGGGGGATTGTGGCTAGCCGTAAAGGCCAACCCATAGCGCGCCGACGTGACGGCGGTGGCATAGGTGATCAGCGGCGTGGGCGCGGCCTCGGCGATGAGCCGCACGTGCACCCCGTTAGCAGCCATCACCTCGGCCGCCGCCACAGCAGCATCTGACGATAGAAAGCGGCGATCGCCGCCGATGACCACGCCATCGTCTTCGCGCCCGGCACGGATCAATCGATTCGCCAGCGCCTGGCTCAGGCGACGGACATTATGAAAGGTGAAACCTTCGGCGATGACCGCACGCCAGCCGCCAGTGCCGAACCGAATGACATTCTCCTCCTCGAGACGGCGCGGCCTGAGGGCACGCTTTTGCAGAATGATCTCAGCCTGCTGCAGATCGGCTAGGCTGTTGATGCCCAGAACCTCATCCTCATCAAGGGTGCGATAGCAGGCAACCTCACCGCGGTGGGCCGCTATACTGCGCACTGCAGAGGTGAGTTTGAGCCGTCCATCACCAGCGTCGTCGTCTGGGCGCGCCAGCGCAGCCAAGAGAGCGCGCGCATCGGCCATATAGGCGCCCAGGTTGAGCTCGCGTATGCCCAGCTGCTCGGCATCAGCGTCTACCGCCTCGACGACGTCGACCACGCGTCCGCCCTCACGCACAATGCGCCCATAGGGCAGATCGAGTTCGGTTTGGCAGGCGAACAAGGTCAGGCAAGCATTGCGTTGCCGATGCAGATTGACCAGTCCTCGAAGGCTCGAGAGGCGAAACAGAGGCGTATCGCCGTAGAGCACCAGCAGTTCGCCGTCATAGTCAGCCAGCAGAGCGCCCGCCTGTTGCAGAGCATGCCCCGTGCCAAGCTGCTCTTGCTGCACAACATAGCGGTAGGTCGAGCCTAGGTGCTCCATCACATCTTGCCGGCGCTGCCCCACCACAATGATGATATCCTCTGGAGCCGCCAGGGCGCCAGCCCACTCGAGCACATAGTCGATGATGGCTCGCCCGCCAAGCTGTAACAGCGGCCGTGGCGTATCGGTGTCAAGCAATCCCCCCTGAGCGGCGGCCAGGATAACGACCTTCATTGAGCCTCCTCGGGCGTTTGTGGCGCGTGGCGACGCTATTGTGGACGCTTTGGCCCAGCGCGTCAATCTCAGCTTGAGGCGGCCGCCCGCCTGTGCTAGACTCTCACCATGATAGAGCATTTGCCGTAAAGGAGTGCCTTGACAGACACAATGCGCGCCGCACTATGGACAGGACCCGAGCAGATCGAATACGCCGACGTCGAGCGCCCCACCCCGGCCGCCAATCAGGTGCTCATCAAGGTCGCCTACGCCGGCATCTGTGGAACCGACCTGACGATCTATTTGGGCAAGCACACGCGCGCTAGGGCGCCGTTGGTCATGTCGCACGAGTTCTCGGGCACAGTGGCTGAGGATCCCAGTGGTGCGCTGCCGGTAGGCACACCGGTGGTGGTCAATCCGCTGCTCATGTGTGGGCATTGCTACGCCTGCCGTAACGGCCTCTCTCACATCTGCAGCACGCTCGGCCTGGTAGGCATCGATAGAGACGGCGGCTTTGCTGAATATGTGGCGGCCCCGGCACATACGGTCCGCCCCATTCCCACATCTCTTTCGCTGCAACGCGCTGCCCTCGTCGAGCCACTGGCGGTGGCAGTGCACGCCGTCAGCGTCTCAGATCTACGCGTTGGCGACACCACGGCCGTGCTCGGCGCCGGGCCGGTGGGCATTCTGGTAGCCCAGATAGCACGACTGGCAGGGGCTCTGCGGGTGTTTGTGAGCGAGGTGAGCCCAAAACGGCTGGCTATCGCCCGAGAGCTCGGGTTCAGCGTCATCGACGCAACGCGGGCCGACCCTGTGGACGAGATCCTCGCGGCCACAGACGGCGAGGGCGTGCCAGTGGTCTTTGAGTCTGCTGGTTCGCAGACGACCATCTTTCAGGCTGGGCGCATCGCACGGCTCGGCGGCCAGATTTTGCAGGTGGGCATGCCCAAGACGGCAGTGACTATTGACATGACGCCTGTGATGTTTCGCGAGGTGCGCAGCAAACCAATCCGCGTCTATCGCGAGCAGGATGTGCAGCGGGCGATCGCTATCGCCGCCGGCGGCCGGGTTGACCTCGATCGGCCCGTCACGCACATCCTGCCCATCGCCGAGTTGGCCAAGGGGCTTGAGCTTGCCCACGCTGCTAGCGATGCCTGCAAGGTTCTGATCGCGCCAGCTGTCTAGCGGTGAGGAGTAGAGCGTGCATCGGCTGGTGAGTGTGTCACGCATTCTGGGCAGGGTGCTGTGGTTCGTGCCATTGACGCTACTGATCGTGGCCAACCTCGCCTACCTTGCCTACAACGCTCACCATTATGACCGCATCTACCGTGGGCTGACGGTGCTGGGCGTCGATGTTGGCGGTCTCTCGCCAGGCGACGCCCTGACAACACTGAGTGATGCCCTTGGCCCTCAGCGCCTGCCCGACCTGGCCATCACTTCGGGTACCGAACGCACTTACCTGACGATGAGCGCCATCGGCGGTCGTCTCGACCTGACACAGGCTGTGGCCGAGGCCTACGCGGTCGGCCGCAGTGGCACACTACTCTCAGACGTGCCAGTGCGGCTACGTCTGCTCTACCAGGGCTACGATCTGACGCCATCATGGAGCCTCGATCGCGCCGCCACAGAGCTGGCGCTGCGCCCCATTGTGCGCAGCACCAGCGTTCCGGCGCGCCGTGAACGGCTCGCCGTAGCCGGCCTTAGCGCCGCTATAGAGCCCGCAAGCGATGGGCGCGAGCTCGACCTCGAAGTCACCGTGGAGGCCATCGAGCGTGCTGTTTCGAGCGCTCTGGGCAGCTCAGGCTGGGCCACAGAGCCCCGCGCTCTACAGAGGCTCTATGGCTCGCGCACTGGCGGCGATACACTGGTGATGGCGCCCATCGCGGTCGAGCTGGCTCACGGTTCTACGGCGTTACCTTCGGCTGATCTGGCAGCAGCAACGGAGACCGTCACCCGCCTGCTCGGCGATCCTATCGAGCTCGTCTGGTTGCCCGAAGGCGCCACGACGCCTAGATACTGGCTCATCGACCGTGCCACCCTGGCGTCATGGCTTGCCATCAGGCCAGGCGCAGGACAGGCGGAGCTGCAGGTGGGGCTCGACGAGGACGCCGTCGGGGCGTTCATCGCGGGCGTCGGCGAGGAGATCGACCGCCCTGCCATCGAGGGACGATGGCACTATGATGTGGCCACCGCCACGCTGACGCCACTAACGACGGCGCAGCCTGGCTATCAGCTGGATGTGCCTCAGGCGACCCAGCTACTAGTCACTGCGGCCCTGACAGTCGAGCGATCGGTGCAGTTGCCTGTCGAGGCCACGTCCCCGGCGGTAACCCAGTCCGAGCTCGAAGCGATGCTGCCTCTCGACCTCCTCGGCGAGGGGAGCACCGAGTTCGTTGGGTCAACGGCCGAACGTCAGGCCAACATCGTCACGTCGGCACGGGCCTTCGAGGGCCTGGCGGTGGCAGCCGGCGAAACCTTTTCGTTCCTCGCCGTGCTAGGGCCGGTCAGCCGCGCCACTGGTTATGCCGACTCTTGGGTCATCTTGGGCAACCGCACCGAGCTGGGTGCGGGCGGTGGTGTCTGCCAGACAGCCACCACCTGCTTTCGCGCAGCCTTTTGGGCGGGCTTGCCCATCGTCGAACGTCACCCTCACGCCTACCGCGTGAGTTGGTACGAGCCGCCCATCGGGCTCGATGCCTCGGTGTTTGAGCCCTACGTTGACCTGCGCTTTACCAATGACTATGGCGCGCCTCTGCTGGTGCAGGCCGAGGTGGACACGACGACGCAGACTCTGACTTTTCGTTTCTACGGACGCTCTGACGGCCGCAAGGTATCGGCCACGAGCCCCGTGACATCAAACCCGCAGCCAGAGCCCGAGCCCGTGTACGAGAACGACGAGAGCCTGGGGCCAGGGCAACAGATGCTTGTCGAGCGTGGCCGCGAGGGTCTCGATGTGTCCATCGTTCGCACCATTGAATGGCCCAACGGTGAGCGAGATGAATACCTGCTCGATACTCGCTACGCGGCCTGGCCAACACGGTACCGTATTGGGCCAACCGCGGATTGAGGTCGCCCTACTCTGAAGGAGGCAACCATGGCGCTGCAGCTCGGCCTGGTGGGCCTGCCCAATGTGGGCAAATCGACGCTGTTCAATGCGTTGACGCGAGCGAACGCCGCCGTCGCCAGCTATCCCTTTACTACTATCGATCCCAATGTGGGCGTCGTTTCGCTGGCCGATGCGCGGCTCGAACGGTTGGGCGAGATCATTCGCCCCGAACGGTTAGTGCCTACCGCCCTGCGCGTGGTCGACATCGCCGGGCTCGTCAAGGGCGCCAGTAAGGGCGAAGGCCTCGGCAACCAGTTTCTATCGCATGTCCGCAATGTCGACGCCATCGCTATGGTCGTCCGCTGCTTTGCCGATGAGGACGTCCCCCACGTTACAGCCACGCTTGACCCGATCGAGGATATCGAGGTGATCGCGACCGAGCTTGCACTCGCCGACCTTGCCGTGATCGAACGTCATATCGAGCGTCTGCGTTCGGCTGCCAAGGGCAATCCACGCGCCTACGCTGATCAGATCGTAGCCTGTGAGCGTGCTGCGGCACTGCTCTCTCAGGGGCGAACCCTCTATCGCGAGGCACTTGACGAGGCGGAGCGCGCGGCCTGGGCCGAGCCCGACTTGATCACCACCAAGCCGATGCTCTATGTTGCCAACGTATCGGAACATGACCTGCCCGCAGGCGGCGAACTGGCGCAGCGCGTGTGCACCTACGCACGGGAGCGCAGTGCAGATACGGTGGTGCTGTGCGCCACACTCGAGGCAGAGCTAGCAGAGTGGGACCTGGCCGAGGCGACCACGATGCTGGCTGAGTATGGCCTAGACGCGACGGGCCTGCAGCGCTTTGTATGGGCGGGCTATCACCTGCTGGACTTGATCACCTTCTTCACCACCACGGGCGGCAAAGAGGTGCGCGCCTGGACGCTGCGTCAAGGCCAGACCGCCCTGCAGGCTGCGGAGCAGATCCACACAGACCTGGCCAAGGGCTTTATACGAGCTGAAGTGGTGGCCTTTGAGAGCCTTGATCGCGCTGGCTCGATGGCGCATGCCCGCGAGCAGGGCCTGCTACGGCTTGAGGGGCGCGACTATGCCATCGCCGATGGAGACGTCGTCCACATCCGCTTCAACGTCTAGCCTACAGAATGGCTCACCGCCTAGTCGGCACTCCAGTAGAAACTGCCGACCATAGCCAGATCGCTGACCTGCCGAGCTCCCGCATCGCCCCCCCCCACGACGACCACGGTCCACTCGTACCAGCCCGTCCGGGTCGGCGAGTAGATAACCTCATTACCGTCCGTAAGCTCTAGGGTTGTGGTCGTCTGGCCGGCGCGCGCCAGTCGCACGTCAAAGAGCTCATCTCCAGTCAGCGGCCGGTGCCAATCCCACGCAAGCCTTACCTGGCCGCCGGCCAAGCGCTCGCCACTCGAGGGAGCAAGCAGCCTCGGTGCCGCCGCCAGGCTTGGCTGCGCGACGCCGGGCGTGGCGGTTGGCTCGGGCGATGGCGTGGGCGTAGGATGCGGCGCAAAAGCCAACTCAATATACTCGCTCAGAGCGCCTATCACGCTCTCACGGCCAGCTGCCTGCATGGTCGCTACGACGGCCAGGGCTGCGATCAGTAATGCAACCCAGATGGGCGAGATGCCGCGCCGCCGGTTGATGCCATCGTCAATCGGCTTGACACGCTGAGGCGCTGCCGGGGGATCCAGCGGCATAGAGGGCACCGGGCTGAACCCGCCAGTCAGGCAAACCAGCACACCGACCGGGTCTGACGAGTGACGCTGCAGCAGTTCCATGGCCGCCTGGGCCAGATGTTGCGCCTCACTGTGACGCATAGCAAGGCGGAGCGCCCGCGCATCGTCGAGCACCTCGCGCCCCCCTGCCACCGCGAGCAGCGTATCTCCAGCAGTCAGACGCCAGTGACCGGCCGCGATCTCCCAATCGATGGTGCGGCTGAGTCGGTCTGGCAGTCTGACCGGCAGCCCAATGCGCCGGTAGGTGTCAAAGGCGCGCTGCACCCCCTCGTAGCGTGTGATCCACGCCAACATGCCGGGTGTGCCGACGAGGTAGACATCCATACCCAGTACCACCAGAGCGCCCGGCAACATGGCGTGTAGGCCATGCTCAGCATCATAGGCATCGGCCAGTGCCTCGGCAAGGCAACGGCCCAGGTCAAACACAGGCGAAGTGTAGTAGGCTGCCTGAATACGCGCCAGGGCTTCCTTGGGAGTGCCCTCAACGGCAAGCAGATGCAGTAGTCCTTTGCGGTGCATCAGCGCTGGCGTGATGTCCAGGTTTTCGCCCAGCGATTGAGGCTCGAGCCCCGCAGCGGCGGTATGCACACGGGAAAAGGCGGCCAACGAAGTCAATGCATCCCCCTAGTCTGCTACGTTGGTGAATGCCTCTGGCGTCAGTCGGTAGAGGCCACTGTCTGATCCCAGCCATAGCACGCCGTCATCATCGAGTGCCAGATGCCTGACGCCCGCCAGGTCATAGTAAGCCCAATCAGCCTCTGGTGTGCGCCGCGACAGCCCTAGCGCTGTAGCCATCCACAGGGTGCCATCAGGCTCGACCAGCAACGCAGTCATATCGAGCGAGCGCAGGCCACCGCCTGTCGATTCGACGGTAAAGCGTGTCCAGCGGTCTTCGGGCGTTCGGCGGGCCAGGCCCATCGCCGTCGCGCACCAAAGCGTGCCATCGCTGGCCACGGCCGCGGCGCGCACGTCATTGCTGAGCAGCCCCTCATCGCGCGTCCACACTTGCAGATCACCTTCAGGCGTCAACCGCCCGACACCGAACTCGCTGCTGAGCCACAACTGGCCCTCGCCATCGGCTGCGATGTTCCGCGGCATGGCGCCGAGAGCGGCAGAGGCGTCGAGTACAGCCTCTGGCACGGTGTCGACTTGGCGATGGACGATACCGTCAGAGTCGAGCACGGCCAGCCCATCAGGAGCCCACGCCACGCTCGTTGCGGCCAGTTTGCTGGCCAGCCTGAGCACCCTCGTCTCGGTGTCGAGCTCCCACACACCGTCGTCACCGCCCAGCCAGATGCGACCGTCAGCATCGACAAGGCCGCAGCGCACGCCCTGCTGATCGATGGTCTGCACCTTGCCACTGACGCGTATCAGCGAGACGCCGCGAAGGCCAGCCACCACCAGGGCGCCATCAGGCGCGACCAGCAGCACCCGCACCTGATTATCGCGCAGCGGTGTAGGCACCGTCAGTGGCCCTGAAAGCTCGCTTCCTTCTGCGTGTATCGTGTAGACACCATCGCTTGCGCCCAGCCACAGCAGCCCGTCGGCTCCCCTCGCGACGGACCTTACCTGTACGCCAGGTACGGATACGCCTTGCCAGGCGCCGTTCGCCGGTCGAGTAGCCACGCCTCCCTCGCCGCAGACGGTCACAGACCCATCTGGTGCCACATCGATACTGTATGCGTGTAAAGGAATGGTTGTATTCAGTTCGTGCTCGAATCCTTCCCAACGCTCGAGTTCATGGTTGTACCGCGCCACGCCACCTGTTCCTTGCCGCTCACCGACAAAGCTCACCCAGGCAGACCCTTCGGCATCTACCGCCAGATCGGTGACGAGCTCGGGCGAGATGATGCTGCTGAAGAAGGCGTGATCATCCCACCAGAGTTCGCCCTCGAGCGCAGTGGCCACGCCACGGCCTACCGCCCAGACCCGACCTGCTGACGAGACGCCAACGCCCCATGAACCTGGTGTTACGCCGTGACTCTCGCCGTAGGTGCGCCACCGGTTGCCGTCATAGGCCTGCACCTGCCCATCGCCACGCGGCAGCCACAGCCAGTGACTCTCGGGTTGGCTAGACCAGAGTCGCGCGTCGCCCTGCTTGGCCGCAAGCAGGGCCTCGTAGCGGGCCTCGACCGCATCCTGGCGCGTGTCATAGTGTCGCCAGCCCTGCCCATCATACTCGCTCCAGGCCAGTACATCGCGGTAGCCGATCCAGACATGGCCTTCGCTGTCACGCGCGATGGCGGCCACCGCCTGAGACAAGAGCCCTTCTTTGGTGGTATAGAGCTGACTGCGCCCATCTGGCCACCAACGCACCACACCGCCGAGCGTTGCTGCCCAGACGCAATCGCCATCCCACACCAGGCCGACGACCTCGTTGGGATTTGACCAGAACTGCAGGGGCGCATCGGTGATGGCAAAGGCAGCCTGAGGCGCCGGCGTCGGCCGTGCCGGTGGCGTCGTCAGTCTCACCGGCGTGGGCGTCGACACCATCACCGTCGGCCCGATGGAGGGCGACGGCACGACGACGGTCTCTCGCGGCGAGACCAAGAACGACGAGCACCCTTCGGCGGCAAGCAGGCAGAGTGCGATTGTGAGCCGCAGGAGGGCGCGTTGCAGCCTGATAGAGCGTATCACGGCGCCCAGTATACCCTTTTGGGGCGGCGCTGTCACGCGGCGGGCAATTGCGTGTGCAGCCATTGATCGGCATAATCGAGCAGCGGCGATGCATCGCTACCAGAAAGTGTTGCCATGTCACATATCGAGACCGTCTGCGGGCCCATCGCACCAGCAGCGCTTGGTGCCACACTGATCCATGAGCATATTCTGGTCGACTTTGGCGGCGCCAGCGTCACCGGGCCACACCGCTGGGACCGCCAGCAAGTGTTCGACCACATGCTCCCATACCTGTCGGCGATTCGCCATCAGGGCCTCACCACCCTCGTTGACTGCACCCCTATGTATCTAGGGCGAGACGCCCCTCTCTTGCGGCGCCTTGCGCTGCAGAGCGGGCTGCAGATCATCACCAACACCGGGCTCTACAAAGAACCCTATCTGCCACCCTGGGCTTTTGACCTCTCTGCCGAGGAGCTGACGGCGGTGTGGGTGTCTGAGGCACGCGACGGCATCGGTGCGACGGGCATTCGTCCCGGGTTCATCAAGATCGCAGTAAACCCTGGACCGCTTGTCCCCATTCAACGCAAGATCGTTGCTGCAGCGGCGTTGACCCACCTACAGACCGGCCTGGTCGTAGCCAGCCATACGGGCCACGCGATTGCTGCCCATGAGAGCCTCGATATCGCGGCGGCAGCGGGAATGTCGCTCGGGCGATATATCATCGTGCACGCTGATGCGATATCGGACCTCGACGAGCACGTGCGCCTGGCCAAAAGAGGCGCCTGGCTCGAGTATGACGCGCTCGGCACGCGCCCGGCCGAGGAGCATGCCCGGCTGTTGCTGGCTATGTTGGAGCGCGGCTATGGTGAGCAGTTGCTGCTCTCTCACGATGCCGGCTGGTACCACGTTGGCGAGCCCAATGGTGGAGAGGTGCGGCCTTTTACCTTCCTGATGGACACCTTTGTGCCTCTGCTACGGCAGTACGGCGTAGACCAGAGCACGATCGAGCGCCTCATCATCATCAACCCGGCGCGAGCGCTCGCCATCGGTAACGACAGGGGATAGAGCCCACCTGGCAGTGGTGCGTGTAGGCACCGGCGGTTGGCCTGATCCTGCCAGCTCTTGCCGGAAGGGCGGCCCGGGCCACAGCAGATCAGCGACTATGCCCGGCACTTGAGGGTGGTCGAACTGAACGCCAGCCACTATCGGCTACTGCCGGCGCGCAACATGCCACCCGGGCGCAGCGCACCTCGCGACGGCTTTGGGTTCGACGTCAGGCTATGCCAGCTCACCAGGCGCGGCCGCCAAACGCCGCCCACACCCGGGGGGGGGCAGGCCTTTGCGGTAGCGATGCAGCCGCTCCGCGACGCCTCCAGGCTCGAGCGGTGCACTCTTGGCTGGCACTGTGTTTCACCTAGTCGAGCGCCAACCCTGGTTACGTTACAGATCTCGGGAGCCTATCTGCCGACCCACTGCCGGTCGGGTTTCGCCACTGCTCATAGCTCGAGCCAGCTGCGTTGACGACGCGGCGTGCGGGGCCAGGCTGGTCGAACATGCCGGACAGGTGGCACACTGTCGCGTGCTGTTCTACAACAACGCTCACGACTGTGCGCTGCAGATGCACCGCCTGTTGACCGCGGCGCTCGGCGAGCAGGTGATGCATCCTCAGGGGCCAGTTATGTCATCGACACCGACACTGCTATGCTGGTCCGCCGGCGCGCTTGGTGCCTGGCGATGTTCCGCCATAATAGGGCCATCCTA
>JAAYDS010000069.1 GCA_012729155.1 Chloroflexota bacterium
CGCGCCAGAGCGCGCAACTGATCGTCACTGAGGTTGCGCGGATGGTCGCGCAGGGCGCGAGCATTCCCATGCGAAAAGATCACTGGCCGCGAACTGACTTCTATGGCGTGAGCAAAGGCTCCAGGGCTGACATGGGCCAGATCGACGATCATGCCCAGTCGGTTCATCTCTTGCACCAACGAAACGCCGAACGTTGTCAGGCCCACGCCCTCGCGCGCCTGTAGACAACCATCAGCCGCCCAACTGCTGACATTGTGCGTCAGCCCGATGGAACGCACGCCCAGCTCATAGAGCGCCCGCAGGACATTGAGGCTACGCGCCGTGGCATCGGCATGCTCGATAGCGAGCAACACACCCACGGCGCCGCGCTCGCGAGCAGCGTACAGGTCGGTCACGCAACGAATCACCTGCACATTACTGCACCCGTCGACATCGTTCAGAAAGTAGCCCACCCCATCGAGGGCGTACGCCAGGTTGTTGGGAAAGGCAGGCGTCACGTCGATCGCGAAAAAGCCCATATCCAACCCGACCTCGCGCATGCGGGGCAAATCGAGCTGTAAGCTGCCGGTCGGCTGCAGATTCTCATGCTCCCAGGCGAACGAGATAGTGCCAGAGTGCCGGCGCGCCGCATCGCGGCGACCGGCCAGACTGCTGTTGTGGTGGCGCACATGCGCCACGATGGCATCGTTATGACCATCGATCGTCAGGTGCTGGCGCAGCAACGTGCGCGCCGCCTCGATTCGGTCTTGATCGCTTGACATGCCCCTTCCCTTTCTCTATGCTCACGCCCAACCTCGACTGCGCTCGACTCTGGGCACAGATCGCTCCGGGAGGCCCCACTATGACTGACAACTATGAGCACACGCTCGCGCACGTCAACACCCATTCATCGCCCTCGGCGCTCAAGATCACCGACATCCGCATCGCCACCGTTGGTCGCTGGCCCATGATCAAGGTCTACACAAACCAGGGCCTGGTGGGCTATGGTGAGGTGCGCGACGGCGCCAGCAAGACCTATGCCCTCATGCTCAAGGGCCGCCTCTTGGGCGAGAACCCCTGTAATGTAGACCGCATCTTTCGCCGCATCAAACAGTTTGGCTATCATGCCCGGCAGGGCGGCGGCGTGTCGGGCCTTGAGGTAGCCTTGTGGGACCTGGCTGGCAAGGCCTATGGCGTGCCCGTGTATCAGATGCTCGGCGGCAAGTTCCGCGATCGCATCCGCTGCTATTGCGATACCGATGTGCAGGGAAAGGACACCGGCCAGGCCATGGGCGAGGCGCTCAAGAAGCGCATGGAGCGTGGCTTTACCTTTCTCAAGATGGACGTTGGCATCGGTATGCTACGCGATGTTCCCGGTGCCCTGACGGCGCCGCTCGGCCACCTGGAGGCCTTTTGGCACACGCCACGCCACGCTCCGGCAGGGGCCTCGGTCGAGGAGCAGCGCCAGGTGCGTAATCGCCGCTACGATCTGGATAACATCCCCCACCAATTCACCGGCATACGTGTTACCGAAAAGGGGCTTGACCAGATGGAGCAGTACGTAGCCGATGTACGCAGCGTCATCGGCTACGATGTGCCTTTGGCTAGCGATCACTTTGGCCATATCGGCATCGAGGACTGCTGCAAGATCGCTCAACGCCTCGACAAGTACAATCTGGCCTGGTATGAGGACATGGTGCCCTGGCAACTCACCGAGCAGTATGCGCGGCTGGCGCAATCGTGTCATACACCCATCTGCACCGGTGAAGACATCTACCTCAAAGAGGGCTTTGTACCATTACTCACTTCGGGGGGCGTCACGGTGGTGCATCCAGACGTGCTCACCTGTGGCGGCATCTATGAACTCAAAAAGATCGGTGATCTGGCGCAAGAGCACGCGGCCGTCATGGCCATCCATATGGCCGAGACGCCCATCGCCTGCATGGCTGCAGCCCATGCCGCAGCGGCCACCGAGAACTTTGTCGCGCTCGAGGTTCACTCGGTAGACCTGCCCTGGTGGGACGACCTCGTGATCGGCCCACACAAGCCAATCGTCGACCAGGGCTATGTGACCGTGAGCGATGCGCCTGGCCTTGGCATCGAGGCGCTCAATGACGAGGTCATCGCTGCCCATATCAGCTCGGATGATCCAGAGCTCTGGGCGCCCACTGACGCCTGGAACGACGAATACGCTCATGACAGACTGTGGAGTTAGGGAGGCGAAAAGTGCGCATAGGACTGGTCCTTCCGGATCTCGAAGAAGGCACGCTCAAGTTGGCGCGCCAGATCGGCGCGACAGATGTCGTCACGTCGTTGGGAGCCCATGAGGGGGGTGGCACCGGCGTCTGGGATTTCCAGTCGCTCTTGGTCAAACAGCGCAAGGTATCGGATGCAGGGCTGTGCTGGTCTGTCATCGAGAGCATGCCCATCAGCGACCGCGTTAAACTCGGGCTTGATGGCCGCGATGAGGATATCGAGAACTGGCAGCAATCGTTGCGCAATGTGGGTGCGGTAGGCATCCCCATCATCTGTTACAACTGGATGGCCGCCTTTGGCTGGCTGCGCACTTCGTTCACCACCCGCGTACGCGGCGACGCGCTGGCCACTAGCTACAACCACGAGCTGATGCAGCGCGGGCCAATGAACCCCTACGGACCGATCGACGAGGAGCAGCTCTGGGATGCCCTTGGCTACTTTTTGCGCGCGGTGGTGCCGGTGGCCGAGGAGGCTGGTGTAAAGCTTGCCATGCACCCCGACGATCCACCTCTGTCGCCCATTCGCGGCATGGCCCGCATCATGACCAGCCCCGAGGCATTCCAGCGGATGATCGACCTGGTGCCCAGCCCGGCGAACGGGCTCACTTTCTGCCAGGGGTGCTTTGCCGAGATGGGCATCGATGTGCCAGCGACCATCACCAGGTTTGGTCGTCAAGGCAGGCTGTTCTTTGCGCATTTCCGCAACCTGCACGGCCTGGCAACCGACTTTTGCGAGATGTTCCACGACGATGGCGACACCGACATGTTCGCGGCCATGCGTGCCTACTATGATGCTGGCTTCGAGGGGCCTATGCGCCCAGATCATGTGCCCACCATCGAAGGCGACACCAACGCCCGCCCTGGATACAGCCTGTGGGGGCGGCTGTTCGCTGTCGGCTATATGAAGGGACTGATCGAGGCAGTCGAAAAGACGCGCTAGAACAAGAAGGGCGCCCCTAAGGGGCGCCCTTCTTGTTCACTGGACGCACATCGGCTAGAGATGCGCACGAATATGGGCTTCGGCCTCGTCCCAAGTGGGTTGCCCATTGAACCCCCCCAGGATGGTGGTGGTCAGACTGCCACAAGCCGTGCCAAAGCGCAGGCACTCCTCAAGTGACTTGCCAGCCAGCCAGGCCGCCAGGAAGCCACCATCAAAGGTATCTCCAGCACCGGTCGTATCCTTGACATCGACAGGAAAGGCTGGCACGTCGATGCGCTGCCCACGCTGCACGCCGGTGGCGCCGTCACCTCCTCGCTTGACTGCCAGCACAGGCACCTGCGGAGCCATCATCTGGATGGCCGCATCCAGATCGCTCCTGCCCGTGATGGCCATGAGCTCACCCTCATTGGGCAGGAATACGTCGAGATGGTCGAACATGCCGTCGAGATGCCACGACTCCTCAGGGTCCCAGTTGGTGTCGAGCGACACCGTCATCCCGTCTGCCTTGGCCTCACGCATCAGGGTGGGCATGTGCGGGCGCAGCCCCGTCAGCAAAAAGGGACTGGCAACATGCAGGTGCCGCACTCGCGAGAACCAGGCGGGATCGACGTCTCGCCGCGAGATAACGCTCAGCGAGCCCAGATAGGTGAGCATCGCTCGGTCCTGCCCGCGAGACAGAATGACCGTGGCGCCGGTCTTGATCTCGGGATCTACTCTGACATAGCGGGTGTCGATCCCGATCGCCTGCAACGCATCGATCATGTAATGGCCAAAGATATCATCGCCCACACGGCTGGCGTAGAGCACCTTGAGGCCCATTTTGGCGGCGCTCGCCGCAAAGATCGAGCTCGAGCCGCCTGGCGCCACTGTGAAATCATCGACAAGCTTCTCAACCTGACCAAACTCGGGGTCAACATTGCCCTTGAGGATCAGATCAGGGTTGAGCTCGCCAACGACCAGCAAGTCATAGTCTCTCATGCGCCCATCTCCGTTCCAGTGAGTTTGATCGCCATCACCACGTTGCGGGGGCGATCAGGGTTCAGCCCTCGATGCATTGACCGGTAGTAGGCCATGAGCTGCACCAGCGGCAGGTAGAGCACAGGGCGAGCTCGCTCGCCAACGGTAGCCTGTAGCGCATAGGCGTCGTCGAACTCGGCCAAATCATCGACTCTATTGCTCACAGCCAGCACGCGCGCCCCCCGCGCTTTCAGATCGCGGAGCACAGCCAGCTCATATTCACGCACACTGTCTGAGAGCAGCGCCACGATGAGATGCTCCTGGTCGACCAGCGACATGGGCCCATGCCTGAACTCCATAAAGTGATAGGGCTCGGCCATTGAAAGGGACATCTCCTTCATCTTGACCGTAGCCTCACTTGCCAGACCATAGACCCAGCCCGAGCCGAGATACGTGATGCGCTTGATCGTCTCATCTTCGCCCCAGCGCTGTGCCACCGGCTGCGCGCGCGAGATGACGCCCTGTGCCAGGCCAGGCAGCCGACCCAGCTCGGTCAACAGGGCAGCATCCCCCGCCACAAGCGCAGCCACCACCTGCGCTGCCACCAACATGCCAGCGAACGAGCGCGTTTGCGCAAAGCTCTCCTCACGACCTTCGGGGATGCCGATGGTCAGATCTGACACACGCGCCAGCCCAACATCCTCGTAGCAGCTGATGGTGAGCGTCGGGCAGCCAAGCTGAGCTGCCTTTTGCATGGCCATAATCGTCTCGCTCGTCTCACCTGAGCGCGACAGCGCCACCACCGCTGGCCGATCACCACGGGCGATCACCGTTTCGGTCTGCAGCAGCAGTTCGGACGAGGGCACGGCCTGGCTGGCACAGCCCGTTACCACCTGGTAAAAAGGCGCTGCAAACTGGGCCAGATAGTGCGTCGAGCCACAGCCTATAAAGAGCACTCGATTGACGGGGGCCAGCAGAGCTTTGGCGGCCTGGCCCTTGGCGCTGGCGGCCATTAACGCCCCCTGCCAGCTACTCGCCTGAGTGACGATTTCATGCCATGAGAAAGCGCCGCGCTCGGTCATCTCGGTCATGTCTATCTCCCTCTAGCTATACTCGATCACTAGATCAACCAGCCTGATAAAGTGCCGCGCTGCGCGCTCACCAAACAGGCTCGATGAAGTGCCGCCCAACACAAAGCGCTTTGGGCCCACGGTGTTCAGCAGCTCGCGCGCCAGTGGCTCGATCTCGGTCCAGGGCCGCGTTTCGAGCACTTCCATATCATCGAGGCCTCCCACCAGACAGACGCGGTCGCCGATGCGTCGATGAGCCTCGCTCATGGTCATATCGCCGTAGGGCGGCTGCTCGATAGGGTCCAGAGAGTCCACGCCCAGGTCAGCAATACACTCCAGCCAACGCTGCATGCGGCCGTGATTGTGATAGTGCACCAACGCCCCTTCGGCATGTGCCATCTCCACCAGGGGCTTGTCAAAGGGCATCACCAGGTGTTTCCAGGCGCGTGGCCCCATCAGTTCGCTGGCATACTCGCCGCCATAGATGCGCACACAATCCACGCCGGCTTCACAGGCACGGGCCACCACTCGCTGAATCCGTTCGGCAGCCACGCTCGCGGCCCACATGAGCAGCGCCGGCTGCTCTGCCCAGAGTTGACAACAGAGCTCGGGCCCCATCGCATCGTGCAGGTAGTTGAGCGCGTTGCCAAAACCCAAGATCACCAGCCCACGCCCACCGATCTCCTCCTGCAGCGCACGGTAGGCTGAGGCGTCGGGTACCGGCTCACGGTAAGGCGCCTCGAGGAGTGCCCGCAAGTCATCACCGTTTTTACAGAGATACTCGGTGGCTGCCGTAGTCTCTGCTGTCGTAGTGAAGGCTGCCGTCAGATCACGATCGGCCAGCCGTACTCGTAGCGTGCGCACAGGCCCCGAGACGCTCACTTCAGGCCGCCAATCCAGGCCGCCAACAGCATCGCAGCCGAGGCCGATGTCGATGAAGGGATCGGCCTTCTCGAGTAGAGCCTGCCCCGCAGGACTCTGACGCGGCACCTTGGCCAGGCCCCAGGGTGACACAGGGATGCGGTCGGCGCGCTCTCCGCGCAGCGCCGCGAGCAGCCGCTCACGTGACGATATCAACAGGTCTCACCTGCCTACTCATGCTCCACCAGCCCCCACATGATGCCCCGAGCCGCCCAGTTTGACAAGCCAGCGCGGTCGCTCGTACGATGCCAGCCATGCTCAACCGCCGGAGGCACAGCACATGCGAGTTACGGGCATCTTACCACCGATCATAACGCCCTTTGATGACAGTGGAGAGATCGACTGGACCGCCCTGGACGCCAATCTGGAGCGCTGGAATGAGACCGGCCTGGCCGGCTATGTGGTGGCGGGCTCGAATGGCGAAAGCGCGTCGCTAACCTGCGACGAGGTTGCCGCGCTGACGGAGCGCGTGCGCTTGCGCGCTCTGCCGCAACAGCAGGTGATCGCCGGCACAGGGCGGCAGTCTACCCGCGAGACCATCGCACTAACGCGCGCCGCCGCTGCGGCTGGAGCCGATCTGGTTCTGGTGATGACGCCTTCGTTCTTTGCCGAGCAGATGGGCGGACCCGCTCTGGTCGAGCACTATCAGCGCGTTGCCGACGCCTCGCCAGTGCCCGTGCTGCTCTACAACGTCCCGAAGTACACCCACGTGAACATGGCACCCGCCACGGTGGCGGCGCTGGCACAGCACCCCAACATCGTTGGCCTCAAAGACAGCTCGGGCAACATCACACAGATGATCGGACTGTTGAGCGTCTGCCCACGCGATTTCAGCCTGTTGGTGGGCAATGGTGGCGCCTTTCTGAGTGCAGTGGCCTTGGGAGCCTGTGGCGCCGTACTGGCGCTCGCGAATGTAGCACCACGCGAATGCGTACGGGTGTACGAACTCATCGACTCAGGCGAGGCCGCCGCGGCCCAGGAGCTGGCGTTTCGGCTGGTTCCTGTGAACACAGCAGTCACGGTCACTTATGGTGTGCCTGGGCTCAAGGCAGCGCTGACGCAGTTGGGCTATCGCGGCGGCGTACCACGGTTGCCCTTACAGATACTGGGCGCACAAGAGCAGCGCGATCTAGAGGCCATTCTGCGCAAGGCACAGTTGATCCAATAGAGGCAGGGGCGGCCTCGCGGCCGCCCCTTTAGCAGGCTATACGAGAGCTTCGAGCTCGCCCACCAGCCGGTCGAACTCGGCCAGGGCCGCGGCTACGGGCTCGGGTGAGGTAAGGTCAACGCCAGCCGCCTGCAGCTGCTCCAGAGGATAGGCACTACCGCCGCTCTTGAGCAGCGCGAGATAGCGATCAAGCGCCCCATCTTGCTCTGTGAGCAATCCCTTGGTAAGGGCGATCGCCGCAGACATGCCCGTTGCGTACTTGTAAACGTAAAAGTCATAGAAAAAGTGATCGATACGCGCCCACTCCCAGGCGATGGGTGCGTCCTCATCATCAAAGGCAATGGCATCACCAAAGTAGGCCTTGACCAACTCGAGGTAGCGCGCATCGAGCGCTTCGACAGTGAGTGGCTGGCCCTGCTCGACATGAGCATAGATGAGCTTCTCGAACTCGGCGAACATGGTCTGGCGAAAGACCGTGCCGCGGAAGCTGTTCAGCCAACGATCGATGAGATAGGCCCGGGTTGGCCGGTCCTGGATGTGCTGCAACAGATAGTGGTTGAGCAACGTTTCGTTAGCGGTCGATGCCACCTCAGCCACGATGATGCGATAGTCACTCAAGTGATAGGGCTGTGTCGCCTTTGAGTACCACGAATGCATCGAGTGCCCCAATTCGTGGGCCAGTGTGAACACCGAGTCCAACGACCCGTTATAGTTCATGAGCACATAGGGCATGGTATCATAGCTGCCCGACGAATAGGCCCCTGAGCGCTTGCCAGCGTTCTCGTAGCGATCGACCCATCCACCGTCCAATCCCTGGCGCATTGCCTTCACATAGCCCTCGCCAAGGGGCTGCACAGCAGCACAGACCAGCTCGACAGCCTCGTCAAACTCATAGCTGAGTTCGACTTGCTGGATCACCGGCACATATACATCGTACATGTGCATGACATCGAGCCCCAGTAGCCGCTTGCGAAGCGCCATATAGCGATAGAATGCCGGAAAGGCGGCATGCACTGCGGCGATCAGTGCATCATACACCTCTGGCTTGACGTTGTCGGCAAACAACGAGGCCGCGCGCGCATCCTGAAAGCTACGCACCCGTGCCCTGAAGACATTGGCTTTGGTGTTGGCGTCGAGCGTCGCCGCGATGGTGACGCGATTGCCCTTGAACTCGCCGTAATAGTCGTTAAAGGCCGCCTTACGCACAGCTCGATCCTGCGATTCGAGCAGCTTGATAAAGACGCCATGCGAGAGCTGCACCTCTTCGCCTTTACCATCGCTGACGCTGGGCAATCGTGCGGCCAGCTCGACGTTCTTGAGCACTGAGTAGATGCGGCTGATGGCACTGAGCGGCTCGTTGACCATCGCCAGCACCCTTTCCTCGGCGGGCGAGAGGGTGTGCGGCTTGCCACGCAACGTGTCTTCAAGCCAGAAGCGATACTCACAAAGCGTCTCGCCCTGCAGCCAGTTACCCATTGTCTCATCGGGGATGGCTAGAATCTCCGGCGAGAGATACGCCCCTGCTGTGCTGATTTTGACCCAGACGGCATAGGCGCGATCGAGCATATCCTGGTACTTGCTCTTACCCAGGTCCTCGTCGTTACGCAGGTGCGCATATACATAGAGCTTCTCAACGTGCCGCATAGCCCCAAACCAGGCCTCGATGGCCTGACGCAACACCTGTTCCGACTCGGCCAGGCGCCCGGCAAAGGCCGCTACCGACTCGGCCAGACCTTGCGTCTTGAGCAGGTCCTGCTCCCATAGATCATCAGATGAGTAGATGGCGGCCACGTTCCACTTATCGGCCGCGGGGATGTCGTCTCTCTGTCGGATGGCGGGCATCAGCGCCTCCTTTGGGGTAGAGTCTCATCTATTCTACCACTGTTGAGGCCAGGGACCGAGTACACAGAACCGTCTCACAACGGGCTACGGGTCTGCGATTGGCCCCTCGCCAGCACGCCAGAGATTGTGCACCAGAACGAGGTCGTCGGGGGTGTTCACGTTGACGAACGAGCGCCGCTGAGGGTCGTAGGGAAGCCACTCAGCCTCGGGCACCATGCGGCAGCGCAAACAGGCGAGCGCCGCTCCCAGACGCCGCTCGCCTCTTGCTGCTGCGGCTACCAAATGTGGCAAGGCTTGACGATGATAGAGAGCATGCAGTGGCTCGAGGCCACGTGCACAACTTGGTATCACCGCCTGCCACCCGCTGGTCAACCCTGACAGATAACGAATCAGCGTGTCGGACACAAAAGGCATATCACAGCCGATGGCCAACGCCCAGGCGTGACGTGCCGCGGCCAGCCCGCCGGCCAGTGCAGCCACCAGGCCTGTGCCTGCCCCGTGGTCGAACGCGACATGCCAGGGGCCTTCTGGTGGTGTCTGACCAGGGCGCACCACCACTACCAGATCATCAGTAAGGGCCGCGACACGTCGGGCCGTCGCCTGCAGCAACGTCTGCTCGCCGAGCCTGATCGCTACTTTGTCATAGCCCAGCCGGCGACTCTGCCCGCCTGCCAGCACCAGGACACTGAACGGTTGCCGAGTCAAAGCTGCACCTCGCCTCGATAGTGCAGAATGGGGGATGTCAGCGCTGTTGTCGCTGACATCCCCCACGCACCGCGCAGTGGCTCTCTAGAGCTGGTTCTCGAGATACTGTACCGCGTCGCGAACGCTCAGGATTCCCTGGGCGTCTTCGTCGGGGATCTCGCCGCCAAACTCTTCTTCAAAAGCCATAATCAGCTCGACCAGGTCGAGCGAATCGGCTTTGAGGTCTTCGCGGAAACGGGCTTCAAGAGTGACCTGCTCCTCTTCAACGCCGAGCTGATCAACGATGATCTCCTTGACACGATCGAAAGTGGACACGGCTGGCCTCCTTGTCTTTCAATTCACTTGGTGCAGAATCTACGCAGGTGGCGGTTCGGCGTCAAAACATACCGGTCACCACGCCGTTCTACTGGCACTAGAACCCAGCCCCACGCAATTGGTTACGCCTAGCCCGGAATGTACAACACTGTGCCTGCGAAAATCAGGTTGCCGGTGAGACCATTGGCCTGTTTGAGCGCGTCGACGGTGGTGCCAAACGCCCTCGCGATGGAGAATAGCGTATCGCCCGCCTTGACGACATAGGCACGCACATAGGGCTGAGCGCCGCAGGGATCTCCAGTGGGATAGCCCGGATACCAGCCGTACGAGCCAGTTGGAATAAGCAGACTCTGTCCCACATAGATATTGGCGTTCGAGAGGTCATTGGCCGCCATAATGGCCCAAATGGTGGTGCCATAGGCCCGTGCCAACGAATAGAGCGTGTTGCCAGGCTGCACCACATGAACCACCGGGCCGACCTGCGATATCGGTGGTATGTAGAGCGTTGAATAGGCAAAGATGGTTGTCGTATACATGCGGTTGTAGGCCATGATGGCCCACACACTGGTTCCATACCGCCGCGCCAGCGAGCACAGTGTCTCACCAGGCTGCACGACGTGAGCAATAGGTGCCGGCGGTACGTAAGTCACCGTGACAGTGGGCGTCAGCGTTCCAGTGGGTGTTGGGGTGACGGGAGTGACGGTTACCGTGGCACCAGGGATGACAAGCACCTGGCCCGCTTTGATGGCATAGTCCGTCAGCCCGTTCGCCTGCATCAGCGCAGTGATGCTGACGCCGAACTTTTTAGAGATGCTGTAGAGCGTGTCGCCAAGCTGCACCACATAGGTGCCCTCCACTGGCAGGGGGGTGGTAGGCGTGGCGGTGGCGCCCGTCGCAGTAGCCGTGGGCACTGGTGTCTTGCAGTAACGCGCCACGGCGTCGAGGCCCTGGTTGGCCTGCGGATCGCCTGGCTTGATCAGCAACGCCAGCCGGAACTGATTGAGCGCCTCGATGCACTGGTTGCTGAGCATCAGGTCCCAGCCATAGGCCAAGCGGGCCTGGTATTCGGTCTCGCGGAGCTCTGCGGCCTTGTAGGCTGGATCGATGGCGCGAATGGCGTCGATGAGGCGCAAAACCTCTGCCCAATCTGAGCGATTGTAGGCGTCGTGCATCTGCTGCTCGAGTGACTGCAGCTGCTGTGTTGGCGTGAGAGTATTGGTGGCTGTAGGGCCGGCCTGCTGCGGCGCTACACCTGGAGGCAGCGGCGCCGGCTCAAGCAATGCCGGAATCAGCTTGCGGTGCACTGAGGGCGCTGGCGCGGCAGCCTGACTGGCCGCTGGCAAGAGCACAGTCAACAGCACAAGCGCCACCAGCGCGAGAGGTCTCGTGCGAATGTAGGGGGTAGAGCTTCTCATATGCATCCGCCCTGTGTTGGTCATCGACACGATACGATGCCGCACCTTAGGCCAGATCACTGCCCTTTGTCAATACGGCGCAGCCAGCGCAGCGCTGAGCCAGAGGTCGGCCCTGAGTCGCCCTCATGCTCGGCAGCGTCTGCGACCGTCTGCCCGCCCGCGGCCCTGAGCACTCGCTGCAACAGAGCACGGTGACGAGGATCACGCGTGGCGCGCAGCACCTCGGCCACACGCACCTGAACCTCTTCCTGATCGAGCAAACTGGCAAAGACATTAATGATACCTTGCCGTCGTTCTGGGGGCGCCTCAAACAGCACATCGGTAAGCACCGGCACCGCCGCCACGCTTTCTCGCGCCAGTGCCCGTCCGACGCTATCGTGATGCTGGGGCTCGATCCAGAGCAGGGCCCTGGCGAGCTCTTCGCGAGCGCCCATGTGGGCCAACAGGCGCGCCACACCGCGGGTCACCTGCACATCGTTGCTGTGCAGGCCAGCGAGCAACCGCTCATGTACTGCACGCCCCATTTGCTGTAGCAAATGAAACGCCCTTCCGCGCACGGCACCACTGGGGTGCTTGAGCGCGCCGATCAGGTCGTCAGCCACAGAGGCGCCAATCTGGCGCAGTGCCTCTTCGGCAGCATCGGCCACCAGAGCGCTCCGATCGCCCAGCGCATCGATCAGCGGCGTTGTATCGACCAGATCGCCCACCTGGCCGAGCTGGCGAGCCGCTTCGACGCGCATCGATCTATCGCGGCTTCGCAGATCGGCATAGAGGGCCGCGGTGCGACGCAAGAAGCGCACCTCGCGATAATAGGGCGTCTCGTCTTCGAGCGTGGCAAAGGCTTGCGCCGCCGCAGCCCAATCGCGCCGCCGGTACGCCTCTAGGCCCGAACTGTAGAGTTGCTCGCGGCGCCACGATGCCGATTCAGCCGAGCTCACCAGGCTATCCAGCTGGGCGACATCACGATATGCCGGTTGTAGACTCTGAATCGACTCGAGTTCTTGTCGCGCCTCAGTCCACTGCTCTAGCTTGATATGCGAACGTAGTTGAGCGTACCGGCCAGCGAGCAGGCGCTCTTGGGTGAGGTGTGCGTGATGCTGCCGCTGATGCCAGCGCGAAAGCGCAAACACGGCCAGCGCCACAATGAGGACGACAAGAGGCAGGACGATTGTTCCAACGCGCGCCACTCGTCTGAACTGCTGACGCGCTGCGCTATCTGCCGCCACCAGAAAGGTGAGATCGGAGATAGTCACGACTTTGTCGCCTGTCACCATCGCCAGTGTGATCGGCACATGATGGCTGCCGAGCAGCCGCATGCCAACCTGCGTGCCGCCATGTGCGAGCCAAACGTCGTGAGGAGCCTCTCCGGGGAAACCAGGCGTGATAGTGACCTGCCCAGCCACGTGCGCACCCGATCGATCGACCAGCGACAAGGCATCGTCGGGGAGAGTGATCACCAGCGTCAAGGGGACTGCCTGCTCTGCCGAGGA